>JALYIF010000436.1 GCA_030775925.1 Vulcanimicrobiota bacterium
ACTGATCTCCGCGCCGCAAGAAGCGCGGCATCTCTAGGCGGACCAGAAAATCTTTGGTTACGAGCGCATCTTCTTTCCCCGCGCCGACGCCCGTATTCATATCGACCGCAACACCTGTCGCGCGCCACGTCGTCAGCGAATCCGGCCACGGGAACGAAACCGTAGCGTTCCCTTGGTCATCGGTAACAACGTCGGGTTTCCAATACGCGGTGTCTGGAAAATACGAGCGGGTTTTGGGCTGCGCCGCCGCCCTCGAGGCCACCATTCCAATTTCAGCCATGGGAGCAGGCGTACCGGCGGCGGACCCATTCACGCTGTAGGTGTCGGCAGTAACACCACTCCGAACCATTTTTTCTTGCAGCCGATACCACGACGCCGCAGTTTGAATCCATGTGAGCCTGCTGTCATAAAACTGCTCCTGAGCGCTCGATGCGCGATCTTCTCTTACGGCAAAGAGCGATTCATCCACGACCGCGAGCCCAACTTCCGCGCGAACCGGCTTGCCGTTGATGTCTCGCACGCGGACGGTCAACGTTGCCGGCGAGCCAGGTTCGTAGCGTTTCTTATTCGGAGCAACGGTTACGCGAAGTGCGCGCGGAGGCGGGGAGACCTTGATGGTCGTTTCGCCGGTCTGCAGACCTTGATTGCTTGGAACTTCCACCGTGATGCGGTACTCGGAAGCATCTTTGGGCGCAGGCACCACCAATGTTTGGGGTTTGGAGCTTACATGTATCAGCCTGGCAGAGACAATGCGATCGGTTGAAACCATCACAACCGCGTCGGCTTCGGCCTGAGGCGTCGTTAATAGAATGCGTGCCGGTTGCCCGGGCTGATAGGTCTCCTTGTCCGCGATCAGTGTGATCTGCTGATTTGGATACCACCAGGCCTCAGTTGAGGAACTCACCCAAAACCACAGCGTTGCGCGCGCCACGTGACCGCTGGCGTCTTTGCCGGACACGTGGATCTCATAGCTTCCGGCGCGATCGGGGCGCCACTTGAAAACAGCGTTACCCGAACCATCCGTTGTTATCGTCTCCGAACGTGCCGGAAATTTATGCTCGGTATGTGTCTGGTAATCCCAGCGCTCGCCGTTCACTTCGACGTTTAGTGCCGTCCCTGGTCGCGCATGGCCCTCATAGTCCTTAGCAGCAATTGCGATGGCCACGGAGTCACCAAGCTGCGCGTACCATTTGTCGGGTTGAAGGTCGATCCGAAATTGCGCAGGCACCAACGTGATTGAAGTCTGGGTGCTCACGGTACGCCCAGAAGCATCGCGTCCATCCACTTGGAGACTCAGCGTATCGTCGCTATCCTCGTGGTTGGTGGGCACCGCGATATTGACGCGACCTTCCCCATCGGTCTTTATGTCGCCCGACGCGAGTTCGGCCGATTCGCGGTAGGGACGGTCACTCATGAAGGAATATGGATTATACCAGCCCCAGAAATATGGACGGCGAATGGCGCGATAATGAATGTTCATGCCGCTTGCGGGGCGCCCAAAAAAATATTTTGCATCGATTGCGAAGGTTGCGGTCTCACCGCTGACCAGATAGTCTTTTGCCGCTTTTGCGTGAAGCAAGTACTCGGGTTTCTTGTAAGCTTGAACGCTGACCCAGGCGGACGCAGCACCCGCAGTAATTTGGTAGTTGCCAAGTGGCGCCGACTCAGGCAACTGCGCGTCGGCTGAAACCGACCCGAATGGCGTCAAGCTGCAAGCCTGATCGTAGACCGTTGAACCATCCGGCGCACGCACCAGAACGCGAATTTTCCCGTGCGGAATTTCGTACCCGCCGATATAACCGTTTCGCAGAATCGAACGAATATATATGTGTTGTCCTGGCCGGTAAATAGGCCGGTCCGTTTGCACGTAGCCGCTTTCCTGTCCGCCGGAGCCATCGGCTATTTGCTGCACCGTAATCGACCCGTCGCCCGCCCGGCCAATGAGGACGCTGCCGCCCTTGGCCGCACCGCGTAGCCACGAGAGCCCTCCGAACGCAACGAGTCCTGCATGGGACCCGTCGCTTCGCTCAAGTCGATATTGCACGTCACTGCGATGCCGCATCGTCTTCAAATCGACGGAATAAACAAGCAGCGAATCGGCACCCGCGTGCCAAACGCTTCCCAAACTGCCGACGTCGATTACCTCTGCAGCGTTGTTTTGAGGACTCTCTGTAGTAACGAGGTACTCGCCAACATCCAAGTGGCCGAAGTCGACATCATATTGATAGGCGTTGTCGCTCCGCACCCCGGTCCGCTCGAGAGTTTGGAGTAAAACGAGTCTTGCCAATTCTTTAGCATGAAGCGCGCGCGTGCCGTGCAGCATCCAGCTTAAACGCGCGGCAAAGGGCACGCGATAGAGGTGAAACAAGACCTTCGAACTCTGCGAGTTGTCACCGCTCCAAATTCGATAAGTGTAGTGGACCGGCTCCCCCGGAAGAACCGCGCGAGCGCCCCAGCCGCTATAGTAAAAATACCGGTCGGTCTGCGCTTGCAGCGAAGTTTCTAGCGTTGCCGCAAAAAACAAAAGAAAGAAGAATGTTGCCGCAAGCCGTTTCATGCTAGCCTAACGCCCCAAGTCACTCGCGTGTTACATCTTATCCGGGCGGCCAATTGAAATGGCGCCCTGCCAAGACATGCATATGCATGTGAAAGATGGTTTGGCCGCCATCCGAGCCCTGATTGACGATCAGGCGAAAACCGTTTTGCGATTGCTCCCGCCCGACTTGTGCGGCATACGAAAAAACCTTTGCAACGAGCTCTGGCGGAGCGTAGCCCGCGAAGTTGGCAGCATCAGGATAATGTTGGACCGGAAAGACCAGCAAATGCTTGGGTGCTTGCGGAGAGACATCGACGACAACCATGAGGTCGTCATCACGATGTACTTCCGTCGCGGGAATTTCCCCCGTGACGATTTTGCACAAAATGCAGTTCGGATCTCGCTCCATGGCTGTCCCTCCTACGACTTGGGCTTGAGGAGCTCGAAGTTGATTGCCGTATCCGGACGCGGCACGAAGCCCCCGATGGTTGTCTTCATGGCAATAGGTACCGCCGTATGCACGATGGCAATGGCCGGTACTTGATCGTGAATCATCGCATTGGCCTCCCGGTAGACCGCGGCGCGTTTAGCGACATCGGTTGTTGCCTGTCCTTGCAACATGAGTGAGTGAAACTTTGGATCGCGCCAGAACGCATAATTTTGCGCGTTGGGTTTGTGTGCCGAGTCTTGGTCCAACAGCGGGTACATGAAGTTATCCGGATCGCCGTTATCTCCCGACCAGCCGATCAGGCACATCGGATGTTCACCGTTGCGAATCTTGCTGAGGAACACCGCCCACTCGAATGGCGCGAGCGTCACATTGACGCCGACGGACTTCAGATTGGCCTGAATGGCTTCGGCGATGCGTTGCGGCTCGGGCATGTAGGGCCGCGGAGCGGTGGGATAATACAGCTGTGTCGAAATGTTCGCAACCCCTGCGGCGGCCAACAGTTGCTTGGCTTTGTTGGGGTCATACGGGTAGTGCTTGACTGCGAGATTCTCCCCGAGCATTCCGGGAGGTGTCCAGTTCTCGGCCACGACTGCACCCTTATCATAGAATGCGTGGACGATTTGTTCGATATTCATCGCGTAGGCAATTGCTTGGCGCGCCTGCAACTTGTCGAACGGCGCCTTTTCAATGTTCATGGCGACGTAGGAGTTGTTATTGCTAGGCTGCTGATAGATCGCGACGCCCTGCTGTGTTGCGAGTTGCTTCGCGTCATCCGGACGCGGATCAGTCAAGATATCGACGTCACCTTTTTGCAGCGATAGCACGCTGGTCGCTTGATCCGGAATATCGCGCACGATGATTGTGCTGTAAGCCGGCTTGGGTCCGGCAAAGTAGGGATTGGCTTGGAGCGTAATATGATCGAACTTCACCCAATCCGCAACGGTGTAGGGGCCATATCCAACCGGATTGCGCGTGTACCCTTCATGATCGTTTTGGATGGCCTTGGGCGAGCCGATCCCAAAACTTGGCATGGCGAGATTATGCAAGAACGTTGCCTGGGGACGGGCCAGCGTGAAAACGACGGTATTGGAATTTTTGGCTTGGACATTGGTAATGACGCCGGGAAAACCGCCGAACATATCAGCGTAGTAGGCATACACATCGTTCCGGTGATTGGGATCGCTTAGCAGGCGCCAGCGATCCAGATTGAATTTCACGGCTAGCGCGTCAACCGCTGTACCATCCGAAAATTTCAAGCCCTTAGCCAAAGTAAACGTCCATTGTTTGCCATCAGGCGAGACCGACCAGCGCTGGGCAATGGCGGGAGCGATATCGAAGGTGCCGGGCTTGAAGCGCACCACGCCCCACACGACCTCTTGCGTCAAGTTTAGCGAAAGTCCATCGGTTGCTTGCGCCGGGTCCAGAGTAACGGCATCTTTGACCCGCGCGACCACCAGCGTCTGCGCCGAAGAACCGTTCGATCCTCCGCTCGATCCTGCGCAGCCGCCCAGGACTGCCAAACTGCAAAATACAAATGCGCGCACGCGCCCCGCTCTGGTTACCATCGAGAAGTAATCTCCTAACGCGTTCGTATTGAAAATGTCCAGCTTTTGGTGGCGGTATTCCCGGCCAAATCTGCAACGCGGACCGTGATGTGAACTGGCCCATCTGCATAACTCAGCATTGGGTGATATTCAATAAACGTTGGCGACCGCGTCGCGCTCGCCGTTACATCGTGCCCGTTGATCACAAGCACCATGCTTGAAACGTTAATTGGAACCGCACCCGCTACAAACGTTGCGTAGATGCTTGGCTGAGCGTTATTGACGGTCTGCCCTTCCTCCGGAGCAATGTCGCTAATACCCGGAGGCGTGTTTGAGGCAGAAATCTCTAAGACGGATTGTGCCCTCGCTGCCTCGAGCGTTCCAACCCGTAGATGGCCGAACAGCGGCGCTGCGCTGAAATTGGCGCCCCGCGGTATCGTGTATCGCGCCGTGTAGAATCCCGGGGACGTTTCACGGAGCGGCAGGTTTGCGAAATAAGAGCCGAGATCGTAGGTTGCTTGACCGCCCGGAGTGGCATGCATGGCAACCTCAAACGATTCTCCCTGGCGCAACGGCCGTGCAATTGATGGTTCGAGGGAGAGGATTGAAACAGGTCCCGCGGGAGCGGGCGTGCCGCTTGCGCGGCGGGTCGCGATAATTTCACGCACTTCGGAGGTGTCCAAATTGTAACGCGCCGTGACCGAATCCCCAACTTGCAAGTCGGCCACTTTGGCGGCAAGTCCATTCAGAGACAGTGCCGTCACGCCTGTTGGCATGAGCACGTGTCCGCCGCTTAAGACCAGCGTGTTGCCCGACACGGCCTTCACCTTGCCATGGCGGGAGGCGAACGCTGCAACCAGATGATCGACCACCCCGTCCTTGCGCACGTAGATCTTTGAATAGTCACCGACGTGGATATCTTGCAATGTTCCCAGCGTGCTTGTGTTTGCCACAACATCTGATATACTCACTCGGGCACTGGAGGCGATTGCAATGGTCTTCACGGAGGCTCCGCTGGTTATCGTGATGGATGGCGGTTGCGAATCATTGTCGATGGCTTCAACAATCCCCTGATATTCGCGCGTACTATTCCCCGTCGCAACGACCGTCGTCGATTCACCCACAAGAGCGGAGGAAATTGCAACTTGTTGCGTTTTGCGGTCGAACACCGCTTGGGCTCCGAGACCGGCGGTGAAAAAGCGCAGCGGCGCGTACAGAATTCCTTTGAGTTCAATTGGCCGGGCGTCCAACATGATGCGCGTTCCGTTTACGGAAGCATGCACCGACCCCGGCGCAAGCCAAATCGTGCGATCCGCAACCTGCGTCTCGATCCGATTTCCGACGCGCTCGAAGGGCAACCCCAAAGCATCCAAGATGCGACGCACGGGCACCATTAAGCGCCCGTTGATAAATCGCGGCGGAGGATCGATGGCGAGCAGGGCTCCGTTTATGGACACAGTTACGCGCGGAGTTTTTTCTGCGCGGAAAGTATGGTGCATGACGCCTTTGGCCAGCGCGTTACCAGCAAAGAAACAAAGCAAAATCCCGGCAACGCACGCACATGCGAATTTTCTAGACGCCACGCTCTTCAAGCACCTCGCGGTAAACTGCAGCTGTTTGACTTGCACAACGATCCCAAGTCAGGCGTGCTGCAAGTGTTCGCCCTTCATTGACGAGAGCGGACCGCAGCCCCTCGTCGCTCAGCAGACGCTCCAAGCGCACCGCCAGAGCCGGCACATCACTCGGCGGGAAAAGCAGCATGGCTGCTTGCATGACCAGCGGCGCCGAGTCTTGGCAAGCAATTACGGGGCAACGCGCAGCCATTGCCTCCAGCATGGGAAGACCGAAGCCCTCGCACAAGGCAGGGTGTACGAGTGCCCTGGATCCAGCATATAAGGAGGGCAACTTTTCTTGGGGCACATCGCCCAGCACGACGATCTGCCGGCGTGGCGACTGGTATTGACTCAACTGTCCCTCAAAGTCATCCGGCCCCGTTACATACAAGTCAATATCGAATGCAGCAGGCAGCCGCGCCCACGCTTGGAACAGCGTGTGCAAATCTTTGTGCGGTCGATGATTTCCGACATACAAGAGATACGGCTGCGGCGCGCGATACGGCGTGATCTCTGCCAAGAACCGATCCTCAACGCCCAGCGGAATCACGCGGCACTTCTGCGGATCAACACCCAAAAAACGCTGGAGGTCGTTGACCGTGCGCTCGTCGTCGGTGATCACGCGCGTTGCGCGGGCGGCGGCTAGCCGCACAACGGTCGCATAATAAGGTCCAACTTTGGACTTAAAAAACTGCGGAAACCGCAGATGAATGAGGTCGTGAATGGTCACGATGAAGGGCGCTGCCGGCCAAATCGGCGTGTAAAACGACAAAAAGTGCGAAAGGTCGAGCCGCGCCCGCGACATCGCCAGCGGTAAGGCTACTTGCTCGTCCCAACCAAAATTTTCGCCGTTGGTAAATGCGGAGAATTCAAGGTCGGGCGCGACGATGGGTAGGCGTGCGGTCAGCTCTTGCGTGTACCGCTGCATACCAACAGACATTTGGCGCGTAAGCCTGGCATCCAGGCCAATGCGTTTCACGAACTCTTTGCAGCTTTGCCAAGCGAGATCAGGCGATAGCGCGATGACCACCAGGCCGCGTATATCCCACGCCACCCATCAAAAATGCCACCGCGCAAAAAGAGCAGATTCAGAAACGAGAGCAGCGCCTTGAGTGATTCAATGCGCGTGTGCTTGGGTGCCGCTCGCAAAACCATTGCTTCCAAATCGGTATACCGCTCGTATTTAGAGCGGTATGAAGCCACACTCGGATAGGAGTAGTGCAAGAGCACACCGCTGAGATCGCTTACCATTCCGGGAATCGACCACACCTCGTGCACCTCTGCTTGATCGCTCATCCCGCGGGACCGGAGGCGCGCACGATCGGTGCGGAATAATCGCAAGATCCGCTCATCAGTCCAAATGCGCATGGCACGGCCGCAAAAAAATGTCGTTCGAGCAACGCGATAGCCATCAACATCACCGTTCGCTGCCACGATTGAGGACCGCAGGTCGTCATCCAGCACTTCGTCAGCATCAATCATGAGCGTCCATGGCGTTCGAACGGCCGCGAGAGCAAAGGTGCGCGCATCCATGAAGCCGCGCCACTCCCGCTCAATGACGATCGCTCCGTGCGCACGCGCAACGTCCGCGGTGCCGTCAGTCGAAAGCGAATCGAGTACCAAGACCGAGCAACCCGCCGGCAAACTTGCGATCGCACACGCCAGATTGCTCTCCTCATTTCTCGTGAGGATGACTGCGGTAATCGCTTTGGCGTTCAGGTCGAGATCGACGATGGGGTCAACGTGGCTGCCGAACGCTCCCCAAGCAGCGCTTCGTGTGCCAAAGTGGCGCCGATAAAATCCCGATACAAGGGTGATGGACGGTTGGGCCGGGATTTGAATTCCGGATGCGCCTGCGTGCCGACGAACCACGGGTGCAGATCGGGCGGCAGTTCGACGACTTCCACCAACGTCGTTTTTCCAACAACATGATGGCCGGAGAACCGCATACCGTGCTCTTCAAAGAGAGCGCGATACCGGTTATTAAATTCATAGCGGTGGCGGTGGCGCTCGCTTATCTGCAGCTCTCCATAGGCTTTGGCCGCAAGCGTCCCCGCATCGAGCGTACAGCTATAGGCGCCCAAGCGCATGGTACCACCCATCACTTCAAGATTGCGCTGATCGGGCATAAAATCGATCACCGGATCGGGGCTGGCTTCGTCAACTTCGCTCGTCATTGCCTCTGGCAAGCCGCACATATTGCGGGCAAATTCGACGCATGCCAATTGCATCCCATAACAAATCCCAAGGAACGGCACTTTATGCTCGCGCGCAAATTTAATGGCACGCAACTTGCCCTTCACGCCGCGAGCACCAAATCCCGGAGCCACAAGAATCCCGTGAACATCACGCAAAATTCCGACGCCTTCGTTTTCAACGGTTTCAGAATCGATCCTGAGAATCTCCACCTGGGCATTGTGATGGATACCGGAATGATAGAGTGCTTCGGCTATGGAGATGTAGGCGTCTTTGAGTTCCACATACTTACCGACCAGCGCAATTCGAACGCGGCGCTCGGGCATCATAATCCGGTCGACAATCGCGGCCCAATCTTCGAGCTGCGGCGGATTTTGAGGAAGACGCAGCTTACGGATGGCCGCTTCAGCTAACCCTTCCGCTTCTAAATTGAGCGGTACTTGGTAGATCGTTTTGGCGTCGCCGTTCTGAACTACCGCACTCGGCTGCACATCGCAGAAAAGCGCGATCTTCTCTTTGAGCTCCATGGGAATCGGCGTGGATGATTGCGTACGGCACACGATCGCGTCCGGCTGAATGCCGATCGCGCGAAGTTCGCGCACCGAGTGCTGGGTAGGCTTGGTTTTCAGTTCTTCAGCGGCACCTAAATGCGGCACCAACGTAAGATGGCAGAACATGACGTTCTCCTCACCAAAATCATATCGAATCTGCCGGATGGCCTCGAGAAACGGCAACGATTCAATATCGCCAACGGTACCGCCGACTTCAACAATGCAAACATCGGCATGGCTTTCTTCGGCCACGCGCTTTACATGCGCTTTGATTTCATTGGTGATATGCGGTATGACTTGGACCGTTGCGCCCAAATAATCACCGCGGCGCTCTTTGTCAATGACCGACCGGTATATTTGGCCCGTCGTGACGTTGTTTGCGCGGGAAAGATTTTCGTCGATAAACCGCTCGTAGTGTCCGAGATCAAGATCGGTTTCAGCACCGTCTTCGGTAACGAAGACCTCGCCATGCTGGTATGGATTCATCGTGCCTGCATCGACGTTGATGTAAGGGTCGAGCTTTTGCACCGACACGCTGATCCCGCGACTCTTCAGCAAGCGTCCTAAGGACGCAGCCGTGATCCCTTTACCGAGCGAGCTGACGACGCCACCAGTAAAGAAGATAAATTTTGCCATCTCGGGATGACGTTATTCCGCCAAGGCGCTCCCCGAGCCTCTCGAGACTGGATTAACGCTGGGCGGTGAGGCGAATCGTAACGAAGCGGTCCAGGTCGGCGTAGTCTCGGGCGACTTCGACCAGGGCGCCGGGAAAATGAAGCACCGCCAGATCGTGCAAGGCGTCAATCGTGCGCGGGGCTGCCTCCAGCAGTAGGAGGGCGTCCGGCTTAACAAGCGCGGGGAGTTGCGGGAGCAGGCGGCGATACTGCTCTAAGCCGTCCGCGCCACCGTCGAGCGCGCTAACCGGCTCATAGCTGACGGGATTGGGCGCACAGGGGAGTTCGGCTGTTGGAACATAGGGCAAGTTTGCAAGGATACAATCGTATTTCTTCCCCGCAACCGGTGCGGCAAGATCTCCAAGATGAAATTTGCAGCGCCCTTGTACATTAAAACGGCGTGCATTGCGCTGCGCAACTTTGAGCGCCTTCTCGCTGATATCCGTACCTTCAACGACGGAGTAAGCGAACTCCGCCGCTATACTGCAAGCGATGGCGCCGCTTCCCACGCCCACATCTAACACACTGAACAGTTGCTTGGCCATGCTATCTTTGCGAACGCGCGAATTGAGATAGGTAAGCGCCGTGTCGACCAAATGCTCGGTCTCCGGACGGGGGACCAAAACGTCTGCGGTAACATCAAACTCCCGTCCGTAAAATCCCCACGTGCCAATTACGTAAGCAACCGGCATGCCGGCGCTGCGCTTTTCGACCAGTGCCCAAAATTTTTCGGTTTGCGGCTTCGAGACGAAGGTTTGCGCCTGCGTTAGCAACCAGGCTTTATCGCGCCCCAAGGAATGGGCGAGCAAAATCTGCGCATCGAGGCGCGGGGACTCGCTCACACGAGCAAGCTGGAGAATTGCGCGTGCAAGAATCCCCTGAACGGTGTCGGGCTTATAGCCGGCTTGCATCATGCGCGGAAAACACCCATCAAGCCGCGGAGTTTTCCCCGCCGAGCAAACGTGCCCTTTCGTCTTTGAGCAATTCATCGACAATATGGGCCATGTCGCCATCCATCACACCACGAATGTTGCCGAAGTTTTGATTGATACGGTGATCGGTGATCCGGTCTTGGGCGTAATTGTAGGTTCGGATTTTCTCAGAGCGGTCGCCGGTGCCGACTTGGCTGCGTCGCATCGAGCCCATCGCTTCCTCGGCTTCACGCCGTTTCCGGTCGTAGAGCATGCTGCGCAGCATCTGCATCGCGCGCGCACGATTCTGCAGCTGCGAGCGCTCTTCACTGCAGGCTACGATAATGCCCGACGGCACGTGCGTGATGCGAATCGCCGACTCGGTTTTATTTACGTGCTGGCCGCCGGCGCCGCTGGCTTTAAAGGTATCGACCTGAAGGTCTTTGGCATTGATTTCAACTTCGCTGTTATCGTCCTCAATGATGGGCAGCACCGCAACCGTTGCCGTACTGGTATGGACCCGCCCTTGCGCTTCGGTCACGGGTACGCGCTGAACCCGATGAACGCCCGACTCATGCTTAAAATTCCGATATGGCCCGTGGCCTTTTACCGCAAACACAATCTCTTTATACCCGCCAGAGTCGCTCTCGCTGATTGAAGTGATCTCGACGTTCATCCCTTGCGATTCCGCATAGCGCATATACATGCGCGACAGGTCGCCGGCAAAAATGCTGGCCTCATCGCCGCCTGCGCCGCCCCGAATCTCAATAAAGACATCCTTATCGTCATCCGGATCTTTTGGAATCATCAGCAATTGCAGCGTATCTTCCAGTGTCTTGCGCGTCTGACGTAACTCTTGGGCTTCTTCTTCGGCTAACGCATGCAGTTCGGGATCGCTACGATCTTTGAGCAGTTCCTGGTTAGCGGCAATGTGGGCGTCGGCAGCCTTGAGCTCGCGATAGGCTTGAACCGTCGGCTCGATGGAAGAACGCTCTTTGACGAGCGCGGTGAAACGCGCTTGATCGAACTCGCCGCTGGGATGCGCAAGTTCGCCCTCGATTTCATCGAAGCGCCGGGCAATGCTCTCTAGGCGATCGTTCATACTCATCGGCTAACAAAAAAGCGGGCTGCAATGCTGCAGCCCGCCCTCTTTCTTCTTATTTCGCTAAACGGAGGCTTCGGCGGCCTTGCTGGCCTCTTTAGCGGCCTTACGGGCGGCAGCTTCATCTTGTTTTTGCTTGGCAGCAATTACGCGCTGGTTGAACTTATCAACGCGGCCCGCAGTATCGATGAACTTCTGTTGTCCAGTAAATAAGGGATGGCACTTCGAACAAATCTCGACGGCGATCTCTTTTACCGTTGAACCGGTCGTAAAGGCAGCGCCACAGGCACAGTGTACCTTGGCTTCGGAAAACCACTTGGGATGAATCTTGTCTTTCACAGCCCTCATATTGTACCAGACCCCGCAAGAGGTACACCCTTCCGAGACAAATATCGGATAGGCTGCGTTAGGAAATCATGATAAAAGCAACGGTCGCACTTCTCGCCCTGTGCCAGATCGCCGTCCTGTGCGCTAGCGCGATAGCCACCGCTTCGCCGGACGGCGCGCGGATCAAGAA
>JALYIF010000437.1 GCA_030775925.1 Vulcanimicrobiota bacterium
GTGCCGGTGCAGGCGTTAGTGCTGGTGCAGGTGCCAATGCCGTTGCCGGCGCTAGCGCCTGTGTCGCTGCTGGTGCCTCAGCCGCGCCAGAGCCGAGTACGCTTGCGGCCGTACTTTCCGGCACCAACTCTGATCCGCCGCCACAAGCAGCGAGAGTAAAAAGTGCGGCAAGCGCGAGATAGGATTTGTGCAAGATAGCCATGCCAAGGTTCCAACCGTTGTCGGTAACTTTGCCTTAATCTTGAGCGTCAAGTGTATCAAACGGTGACTGGCATTGAAGCAACGCGGGTGGCCACAGCATTCCAACGTCGGAAAGGGTATTCAATATTCTTTGTTATTATCCAAGCGATTATGAATGCCAGTGATGCCGCGGCAATAAAGAGCAAAAAATGATGCGACCCAAGCCCGGTATGCTCTGTTAAAAAAGTAATTATTATTAAATGATTAAGATAGAAACCATAAGAAAGCTTGCCCAAGTTGCTCATTAACGGAGAGTTCAAGAGCTTGTGGATTCCAGTATTCGGCGCGCACAACAAAGAATAAAAAATAGGTATTAAGGCAACTCCTTGTAAAGTATATCTAAATGTATCGCGGAAAAATTGATTGCGGATTACTAAACTGAGCAATATCAACCCGATCCCCGAGGTAAGTAGTACAATTGTCTTTCGGTAAGAAACATCTATCTGATGTGACGAGAGTTGGGGAACCGCTGTTGCAAAAAAACATCCCCATAAAATTGAATCAACTCTTGTATCCGTTAAGTAGTAAATCCTGTCCGAATTTACGCTGCCCTTAGATGCAAGATAAATGCGCCAACAAAATACAATCGATGTTGCACATAAAAAGAAAATAGCGCGATATTTTTTGTCTCGTCGAAATAACAAAAATGAGACCAGGAATGGATAGAGCAAATAAAAATGCTCCTCCACGGAAAGTGACCAGTAGGTCGCGGTACCCCCAGCGATGTATTGACTGCCTCCAAAAAATACGCTGTAGTAATTGGCAAAATAAAATATCTGCGCAAGACTCCCGGTCCAAGTTACTTTCCCAGATAATAAACCGAAATGGACTAGCGTGTCCGCCATCGCCAACGTAACCAAAAAGGCGGGGGCCAACCTCGCGACTCGCCGCGCGAAGAATCTTCGAAACGATATAGTGCCCGAGAAGGCAAACTCCCTCTCAAGTAAGGTTGTAATAAGATATCCACTTAGAAAGAAGAAGACGGTCACTCCTAGTCCGCCTGGAATAACGTCTCCGAACCCGCAGTGCGATGCGGCGACGAGCATCACAGACACTGTGCGAAGGCCGTCTAGTGAAGGCAAATGACGTGGGGGCGCGAAGGTGCTTGCTGAAGAAGGTTGCATGCTTATGGTCAAGGCCTTGGATGGGAGCGGCAGAAAATTCCGAGCGATTCTGCCCCTGGTAGTGAACGTCCCGAGACCCCCCAATCCGGGGGCACGACCTGGCCACCTCCACCTGCCCTCTAGCAGATGAAGACAAGCGAGCGCTGGCCGCGATGGTCACGCGCAAGCGCCATCACGATCAAAGCAATCTGCAAGCAGCTCGATGACGTGAAGCCAGATGGTGGGTCATGTCCAGGCTCACCAGGCCGAGTTGAGCAAGCTGCTGCGTTCGGCTGCGGTATCGGCCCGGTTGCTAGCGCTACGCTGATCGCCGAGCTGCACGAATTCCCGGCAAGCTCTACCGCCCCACGATTGCGGCGCTGGCGGGTGTGGCCCCGATGGCCAATGACTCCGGCAACTCGAAAAAGACGACGTGTGCGGGGCGGGCCCTTCGAGATTCGCGACGTGCTTTACTTGGCCACGCTGACCGCGTCCCGCTACAACCTCGCCATCTCAGACCTTCTACGACCGCCGTCAAACTGCTGAAAGTTGCCTTGGTCGCGCGCATTCGCAAACTCCTGACTACCCGCAACGCCATGGTCCCCCGGATTAAAACGGCGACCTCTTTGGCCGCCTCTACTGGACACTTGTCACGCCGTCTCAAAGGAGCAACTAAATGAGCACCGTTCCTGCGTTCGCCGCTGCCAGCCCAGCGCAGTAGCCGCTGCTCGCCGACAACTTTGCGCAGGCTGGCACGTTCGATCTGCTCGGTGGACGACGCCTGCTCAAACGCATGCCGGCGTCGCGGGCCGAGGTATTGCCAGCCTTGCCAGGTCGAGACGTACATTAACTCTGAGACCCATAGCTGGTTCGGCCGATCGGCCTTGAACTGCCGATTAAAACAGGCGACATACCTTCCGTTGAATGGAAATGCAGATAGCGGGCGTTCAGTTGAGTCAGAGCGTCTTGACTGAGCTCGGTAAATGCACACGCGGTTCCCGCTGAGCTCGGGCGACCCCACTATTGGCCCCCTGCGAACCTAGGC
>JALYIF010000438.1 GCA_030775925.1 Vulcanimicrobiota bacterium
GGCCAAGGGTGAGCAACGCCGTCTGCAGCGTTCCGTCCGGGCGTTGCGCCAGTCCGAGCCAATCAACGGCACTTAAAACCGTTCCAACTGCGCCAATCGTCCACATGCGCTCCTCCGCAAAGGCCAAACAAAAGAGCGCGGGCAGCAATAGCACGACAAAATCGTGCTCGTGAAAAAATGGCGCGACGAACGGCAGTAACGCACACGAAATGGCTAGCTTCCATACTGGCGAAACGTGCGCTTTGCGCATCGTGTATGCCCATACAATGATCCCGGCAACGAAAGCGAATAATCCAACAATGCGCGCTACGGTGGGCGCCGCGCCCAGGCCATACGCAATCGCGGTTGGTGTGATTTGAATAAGGACGAAGCGCTCTGCATCGCCGTGCGCCGCAAGGTCGCGCATGTATGCGACGGCTCCGGGAAAGCCAATGCAAGCGATCCCAACGGCACAAAAGACGGCAAAGACGGCCGCAAAGAGCACGGCGGCTTTGCGGCGACCCGCTTGGGAGAATAGCACCAGAGCAATATTCGGCTGGAGCGCCGCGAAGAATATCCAGATAGCGGTTACGACGCGGGACCGGTCCAACATGATGGTGGCACCGATGCAAGCCGCAAATGAGAGCAGCGCCGCTTGCCCAAGTGCAAGATCGCTGGTGAAGGGTCCAAAGCCGAGCAAGATTGCTACGCCGCTGGCGATCGCCCCAATAGACAGCACTCCGGCGCGTGACAGTGTGACGATCAAAAACATCGCCGTTGCTGCAAGGAGCAATGCTCCCCAAAGAGTGGCCGCAATCCCGAAAGGCAAGCGCGCAAGAAACGCCCAGAGCGGTAAAAACGCCGGCGGCCCGACGAAGGGGAGCACTTCTGCGCGCGTTTTATCCACGCCGGGAATGCGCTGCTCGAATTGCCAAATGTCAACGCTGTAAGGATTTGCTCGCGCACTCCAGGCTTGCCCGGCAGCGTAGTAGGATTCAAAATCCCGCATCTCTGGACCGGGCGTTGCGTGGGGCCGGGCGACCGTGAGCGCTAGGAGGATCGCGACGACAGCAACTCCGAGTGCTCCTAAGCGCATGTTAGGTGCGCTGCGGAGCAGTCTGCGCGTAGAGCGCGAGCCGTTCTACCACGCCGTTCTTACACATAGCGTACGCCACACCGCCTTCAAAGCGTGCCTCAAACGATGCATCGTACACGACCGGGCCGGGCCCGCCCACGGCAGCTACGAATGAAGACGGAATACTTGTGAGCGGCATCCCGATCGCGATCTCGCCGGGCACAAATCGGAACGCGCCCAGGCGCCGGGGTTCGAGGTTGGGGGTGCGGTCGGTTTTAGGAACGTAGAGCTCGACTGCGATCAGCGCATGATCTTTGTAAAAGATGCTCAAAAGCTGACGGCTCATGTCTTCGCCTGCGACGGCGTAGGTGTGCCACCCGCGCGTTGGATAGGAAAAGGCCCAGCCCAATTGCGCTTGCACATCATCTTGGCGAGTTTTTCCAATCGCAAATGCGCAAGTTTCGTTAAAGAGGATGACGGGTTTGTCGAGTGGCGGCGGCGGTACATTGGGCTTGGTGTACATGCGGTCGTGGATATTTGCAAGAATTTCCACCGCCCGGAGCATTGCAAAATCGGGCGGCTCTTTGTCGCTCATTGAACGATCGTGTGGTGGTGCGGAACCGGCACTTGCGTTGCCATCATGCCCGCAAACAAGATTCCAGCCAGCACGAAGTAGGACGTGCCGATCAAAATGCGATGTGGAACGCTGGTATCGTAGTAATGCGAGTCAAGGTTTCCTTTCCACGCCGCCCAGACTTGCGGCAGGCTGACCAAGATCAACAAGATGAGCAGCGGGTTGTAGAGATGGAAGGCAAAGATGGCGATCACAAAAAGCACGAGGCCGCCAACCCAAATGCGCGGAGAAAGCGACCCGACAATGCGGCCACCGTCAAGCGGCATAACGGGCGCCATATTAAAGAGATTCATAAAAAACCCGAAGGATGCAGTCGCATACCAGAATGGGTCGCCGGTTAGCGAGCCGATCAGCGCGCAGCCCGCTGAGGCAAGCGTTCCCATAAATGGCCCCGCTAGGGCGATGATCGATTCGTGGAATGCTGATGGCGGCGTGCCCTTCATCGTAACGAGCGCACCCATAAAGGGCACGAAGAACGGCAGGCTGGCGGGAACGCCGAAGAAGCGCATCGCGAAATAGTGGCCGAACTCATGAATAGCGAGCAGCAACACGAGCGCGAGAGCGAATTTCCAACCCCAGAAAAGTGTGTAAAACCAGAACGAGAGCAAAAATGTGCCTGCGAAGGCGAAGCCTTTAAACGCGATGAGGATCCACTTGAAGTTGAGGAGCAGCAAGAGCAGCCCCTTAAACTTGGCGGCAAGCAATCCGATGCCCACAGCGGTGCCGCCCGCAGTTTTTAGCGCGTTGCTTTTGCCCTCTTCCTTTGGCGGCTCGTAGCTGCCCTCAACCGGGCGTTCGGCACTCCAGCGACTGGTATAGGGGTTGGTTGGAATATTTGCGTTCGGGTCGTTAGGATCGCTCACGCGGAGTTCTTCGCGCTTAACCGAATGCAACCCGCGTGAAACAGCGGATACTCATCCTCGGCGGCGGCTTTGCCGCGATTGCAACTGCGCAGCGCCTGGAGCGCCTACTGGCGTCGGACGAGGCGGAAATTACGCTCATTAGCCGTGAGAATTTTTCCCTGTTTACGCCGATGTTGCCCGAGGTTTCATCGGGCGAGATCGACATTCGCCACGTCGTTACCCCGGTGCGCTCACAGTTGCGACGCAGTGCGTTTGTCCTAGGTGAGGTCACCAACATTGATGTTGATGCTCGAACGGTCACGTTCCGGCATACGCTTCGAGGGGATGAAGATACGCT
>JALYIF010000439.1 GCA_030775925.1 Vulcanimicrobiota bacterium
GTAGACACCTTCGCACGAGGCCACGGTGGGATCTTCGCAACCATCACAATCGAGATCACTTGGGCCTGGCGGTATCACGGGTTCCGCATCCATTGCAAAGTTCAATCCGTCAGTAGACACACCGTGATAGATTCGTGCAACTTTCTCAGACGCGGTATCGGAATGGTTGACCGCACGCACCAGGAGGTCGTGCGCACTATTCGACTTCCACACGAACGGGCTCAAGGTATACATATCGCACAGTGGAGCGGCTGCGTCGAGATGCAGCGGTTCCATGCGCACAACGGTGAACGGTTTAGCGGTTGCCACTATGCTACCGTCGCCGTAACGCGGTGGTATTGGTTCTCCATATATCACCCTGATTCAGCGCAATAGTAAGCAAGTAGACCTATACTTGCTCGAAGATTCTTGTAGCGCTTGGTAAGCTACCTTACAAGAACGCGATTGAACGTGAATCGGATTGGCTTTCTGAGGTATCATGCGTTCCATTCGAGGTTCCATCATGCAGGTATGATCGCTCCGAGCGGCCGGCGACGCAGCTGCATCTGATGCACTGCTGACAAAGTCGCTCGCACTCAGCCCGCAGTTCGACCCACTGCAAGCAAAGAGGGCACCGCAAGCACTGGATTCGCTGCAAGAAAGTCGCAGAGCGCGCTAAGAACGCTCGTCTCCAGAGGTTTTCGAGCGCTCTGGATTGGGTAACACCCGGAACCACTAGAAGGGACAAGATTTGTTATGGACGCTATTTCCTTGTTAAAAGCCGACCATAAAGCCGTCGGAGATTTGTTTAACGAGATTGATGCCCTGAGTGATACGGCGCACGTCGAGCGAGGCCGCTTATGTGCAAAGATCAACCAAGAATTGTCAGTTCATGCCGAGATCGAAGAGAAGATCTTCTACCCGGCCTTTCAAGCCAAAACGAAAAAAGACACCGAACCTGGTGATGAAATTCGAGAAGCATACGAAGAGCATGCAAACGTAAAGGCGATGCTCGCAAAGCTCAGCGCGCTCGATCCGGCCGAAGATACATTTAACGCCAAGTTGCAAGTTCTCGGTGAGCTCGTCAAGCATCACGTTAAGGAAGAGGAAACGGAGTTGTTTAAGCAAGCTCGCGAACTTCTGGACGAATCCGAACTCAAAGCGCTCGGCGAAAAGATGTCCACAATGAAAGACGAATTGCTCGCGGCGAAGTAGCGATTTAGGTTCAAACCGATTGCTTCGCCCGGCGATCTCCTAAACGTTGAAAGCTGGGTCATCCGGACGGGGTTCGGGTTTTCACCGGGCCACGAACTCTTGTTGCGGCTTGCCCTGATGACGCTGCTCCCTAAAGTGGATCAGATCGACGATGTCGCCGTACGGACTTTTTCTTTTGAGAGAGAATGAGCCTTCGTGAAATGGCAGCAGGCCTGCAATAGAAGAAAGAGCCCTCCATCGCGGAAGGCTCTTTCTTTTGCAAGTATCGCGTTTGACGCAGTCTAGGCGTAGACTCCGCGGAGTTTGAGTGAGACCACGACGCGATCGATTGCGATCATGTACGCGGCCGTACGCAACGGCACGTTGCGCGCTTGCGAAATTTTGCGGATTGCGCGGAAGTTATCCAAGAGCGCCTCTTCAAGCTTCTCGTTGACTTCTTTTTCTTTCCAGAAATACCCGATACGATCTTGGACCCACTCGAAGTAAGAGACCGTGACGCCGCCGGCATTGGCCATAATATCGGGAATGACAACGACGCCGTTTTCCTGGAATATGCGATCCGCTTCCGGGGTGGTGGGGCCATTCGCGCCTTCGACGATCAAGCGGGCCTTGATGCGGCCGGCATTCTCAACGGTTAGCTGTTTCTCCAGCGCCGCCGGGACGAGCACTTCGCAATCGGCTTCCAGCAATTCGGCATTCGTGATTTTATCGCCGCCGCGGAATCCATCCAGATTGTGGTGCTCTTTTGCATAGGCTTCTGCGTTGTCGACATCCAGGCCATTCGCATTGTAATATGCGCCAGTAACATCCGAGATGCCGACCACCTTGCAACCGCGTTCAGCAAAGAGCTTCGCGGCATACATGCCCACATTACCGAAGCCTTGCACGACGACGCGCGCCTTTAAGGGATCGATCCCCATCTGCGCCATTTGATCGAGTGCACAGATCGTCACACCCCGGCCCGTTGCCTCAACGCGGCCGCGCGAACCACCGATTTCGAGGGGCTTTCCGGTTACGACGCCGGTGGCGTTCTGACGAATATGCATGGAATAGGTATCCATGAACCACGCCATGGTCTGCGGGGTCGTGCCGACATCGGGAGCGGGTACGTCTTTGTCTGGTCCTACTACTTCGACGAGTTCGGCAGCGTAGCGCCGCGTGATTCGTTCGAGTTCATTCATCGAGAGGGTGGTGGGGTCGCAGGTCACGCCGCCCTTGCCGCCGCCAAAGGGCAAATCGACAACGGCGCACTTCCAGGTCATCCAGAACGCCAGCGCTGTCACTTCGTCCAGCGTTACACCGGGATGGTACCGGATGCCGCCCTTAGCCGGGCCTCGCGCGAAGTTATACTGAACGCGATAGCCGGTATAGACTTCAAATTCGCCGGTATCGCGCTGGAACGGAATCGAAAAGATTATTTGGCGCGAGGGGTGGGTGAGAATCGCGCGCATTCCAGAATCGAGATTCAGTAAAGCAGCCGCTTCATTGAAGTAGGCAATGCCATCACCGAATACCGAGACTTCGCGCACAGCAGTGGTCATACAGCGTTAGGCCTCCGGTAAATTGTCAAACCCTTTTGGACTTTGAATCCAAAGCCAAAAACCCCTACAGCGCGCTGAAAATAAGGGCCTCTGCTACGAAAGTCGGGCCGTTTATACGTTGAACTTGAAGTTGACGACGTCGCCCTCTTGCATGACGTATTCTTTACCCTCTTGCCGCACGACGCCGGCGTTCTTCATGGCATCCATGGTCTTGAACTTCACGTAATCGGCATACGACACGATCTCGGCACGAATGAATCCCCGCTCGATGTCGCTATGAATTTGGCCCGCCGCCTGAGGCGCCCGGCTGCCCTTGTGAATGGTCCAGGCGCGGACTTCTTGTTCGCCTGCGGTGAGGAACGTCATCAGCCCTAAGAGGTCGTAGGCCGAGATAATGAGCGAATCGAGGCCGCCGCGTTCGATCCCAAGTTCGGTGCAAAATTCTTTGGCTTCTTCATCACTGAGGCCGGCGAGCTCGGACTCGACCTTGCCGCAAAATGCGACGACGCCATTGCCTTCTTTTTTGGCAATTTCGTGGACGGATTGCATCCACGGCCCAGGTTTAGAAATCTGCGCTTCATCGATATTTGCTACGTAGAGCAAGGGTTTTTGCGTCAACAAGAAGAGCTCGTTGGCAATCTCGGCTTCAGGCGAATCCGCCGGAAATGAGCGCGCGGGCCGATTTTCTTCTAGCGCGGCGATAAGATTTTTGGCGGCTTCAGCTTTGTAGCGCTCTTTGGGATTGGCGCGTGCTTCTCGCTCGAGTTTATCGGATTTCTTTTGCAGCGAGGCGATATCTGCCAGCGCCATCTCGATAGAAATAATTTCAATATCGCGAGCAGGATCGGGCGATCCCTCGACGTGCGTGACGTTGTCGTCCTCAAAGCAGCGGACTACCATCGCGACCGCATCGGTCTCGCGAATATGGCTAAGGAAGGCGTTCCCGAGCCCTTGCCCCGTGCTCGCTCCCCGGACAAGGCCGGCGATGTCCACAAAGCTCATAGCGGCCGGCACTAGGCGCTTTGATTGCAAGAGCCCCTGCAATGTGCCGAGGCGTTCGTCTGGGACGGGCACCTCGCCGACATTGGGCTCGATGGTCGCAAAGGGATAATTTGCCGCCAGCGCTTGGGCGGAACGGGTCAACGCATTGAAAATTGTGGACTTACCGACGTTCGGCAAGCCGACGATACCGCATGATAGTGCCATGGAGACCGGCCTCGTTCGGCCAGGGCCCGCCGCTTCCCTCGATTGGGTCGCTGCAGAGGATTCAATTTCGGCCCGTAGGATACAATCTAACTATGCGGCAGATGAAGGTTGATAAACTTGGGATCGATTTGCTCACGCATGACCCGGTTGTCATCCTCAAAGATCTCGAGGGCAAGCGGTTCCTGCCGATTTTGATCGGTCCGTTCGAAGCCACCTCGATCGCCTTGGCACTCGAAGGCGCCCCCGTGCCCCGCCCGCTCTCGCACGATCTCATGCGCGCGCTGCTCGAAACGTTGGATGCCAAATTGGAACAGATCGTCATCCACGATATCCGGGAGTCGACGTTTTTTGCAAAACTGGTCGTGCGCAGCAACGGCGAGTTGCAAGAGATCGATGCCCGCCCGTCCGACGGAATCGCGCTTGCCTTGCGCATGCACGCACCAATCTTTGTCTCCGACAAGATCATTCTCGAAGAGGCCGTGCAAGATAAGGCCGCCGACGAGCAAGACGGACAGCGCTTTAAAAAATTCATCGACGAACTGCGGCCATCCGATTTCAACCGCTAGTATGATGGACTCAGGCGAGCCATTTTGCGCGATCGATCACATTCAGCTCGCGATGCCGGTCGGCGGCGAAGCGATGGCGCGCGCTTTCTATGTTGAAGTGCTCGGAATGGTCGAGACACCCAAGCCGGAGGAACTAGTAGAACGGGGCGGGTGCTGGTTCAGAAGTGGGACGATCAATATTCATCTCGGTGTTGAATCCACCGAGTTTAAACCCGCACGAAAAGCCCATCCAGGCTTAATTTGCAGTGATTTCGACGCGCTCATGGCAGCGCTGCAGGACGCCGGCGTGAAGATCAACTTTAACGAAGCGCTCGATCGTCGCCGGGCTTTTGTCGACGATGCGTTCGGAAACCGAATCGAGCTTTTAGAAAAAATCGCCTAGAGACAAGCGCGAATGCGCCGCCGAAGTTCGTCGCCCACCTGGGCGGCGCTCTGCGGAAGCAGCGGTTCGGCACTGGGAGCCAAACGCGCAATATCCCAACGTTCCTCTTCCCCGCTTCCAAAATATCCATCGACTACAGCAGCTTCTGCATGGGTGAGAATCGTGTGCGGTTCGATTGGAATCTTATAAAAAGCCGCCAAACGCGCGGCAACGATGCACAGTACGTCAACAAGTGCCTCCGTCAGCGGATACGCCCCAAAGTCGTGCGGTTGGGCATCCTTCATGCTCATGACTGATATCCCCGCGGCAAAACTGTTGCGGCCGCGAGTATGGGCCGCATATGGAGCCTCGGGATCAAGCGACACGTTGCGCATGTTTTCACGGAGATCGTGCGTATTGGCAACCACGATGTCACCGTCATCATCGATCGCCACACAATAATGATACGCCTCAAAAACGTCCCGATAATCCCCGGCTGACCAATGCAGGTAGATTTTGTCGATCCTTCCCGCTGGGAAAGACGCTTTCCAATCTTTTAATTTTTCGTAGGGGTAGGTAAGAAGAGCGTTGGGCATCATCAGAGAGTACTTTTGCCCATCAACGAACAATTCTTCTCTCCAGGCCCATTGATGTGCGGGTACGATTCACGACGCGGAGCAAATGCTGAGAATGAAAAAGCCAATGACGTTACTTGGATGTAAGATTGCGCTCGCTACTGCAGCCCTGTTAGTTACTACGGGGGTAGCCCCGAAGCTCAACAGCTATGATTCTACGCTGATAACGCCCTTCGGACGCCCGCAAGAAGGCGGCGCGCCGTGGTCGCCCAGTCACGTCGCAAAATTAGAACGCGATCTGAATGCCATTCTGGAAAACAAGGCACTTCGTTCGGCGCATATTGGACTGGTGATAATATCCACCCAAAACGCACAAGGGCTTTATGCGCGCAACGCTGACCAAGAATTCATGCCGGCCTCTAACTTCAAGCTTTTAACCGGCTCTGCAGCCCTCCAAAAATTAGGTTCCGATTTTACCTATACGACAACGGTCTCTAGCGACGGCACCAATTTGTACCTGCGCGGAGACGGAGACAGCCTGCTAAGCGCTGCAGACCTCGATGAGGCAGCCGCCCAAGTTGCAGCATCCGGAATCACGCATATTGCCGGCTCACTAATTACCGACGCGAGTGCCTTTGATGCCAAACGGTATGCAGA
>JALYIF010000440.1 GCA_030775925.1 Vulcanimicrobiota bacterium
TTGGCGCACTTGGACGAGTTCGTGAACGCCGGGCATCTTATCGATCGGCGCAAAGAAACGGATACCGCCAGCAAGTACATTGCCGAGTTGCGCATTCGCACTCCCAGTGGCGAGCAGCTCGTGCGTAATCTCTCGGGCGGCAATCAGCAGAAAGTCGTTCTGGCAAAATGGCTGGTTGGAAACGCGAAGGTTTTTCTGTTTGATGAGCCGACCCGCGGCATCGATGTCGGATCGAAATCGGAAATTTATAGCCTGATGGTCGAACTCCTAAAACAGGGGGCTGGAATCGTCATGGTGTCCAGCGACTTGCCAGAGATCCTCGGAATGTCGCATCGCATTCTCGTACTCCGCGACGGCCACATCGTTTCGGAGTTTAGCCGAACAGACGCAACCCCCGATAAAATCATCGCCGTCGCCACCGGAGCTGCAGCATAATGGCCGATCCCCAAGTCAAAGAAATCCTTACGGAGCAAGCAGAACAAGTCCGCAGTAAACAGACGCGCACGTATTGGATGCGTATCGGCGGCGCGTTAGCGTTCTTGGCCGTCTTGATCGTTTTGGTGAACATCGTTTCGCACGGCACGTTCTTGGAGCCGAACAACATCTTCAATGTGTTGCGGCAGATTACGTATCAGGCAATTTTGGCGTTCGGCCAAACATTCGTCATCATTACCGGCGGGATCGATCTCTCCGTGGGTTCGCTCGTCTCACTCACCGGTGTGGTCATGGCATTGATTGCCAACAGCTTGCATCTTTCGGGCTTCGCCTTGATCTTTGTAACGTTGCTGTGCGGACTCGCGGTTGGGGCGCTCGCCGGGTTTATCAACGCCGTGCCGGTGGTCCGGCTCAACCTTCCGCCCTTTATCACGACACTGGCAATGATGCTAATGGCCGTCGGCCTTTCCTTAAAGCTCTCGCACGGCCAACCGGTTCGCGTCGACAGTCCCGACTTTCGAAATATTGGTATCGGCCGCATATTTGAGCCACTACTCAATGCCGTGCATATGCCGGGCTTGCCGATTGCGGTGATCTGGATGCTGGTCATTGCCGTTGTCTGCTCGGTGCTGCTCACCCGCACGCGCTTTGGGCGCTATGTCTTTGCTTTGGGCGGGAACGAGGAAGCCGCGCGTTTGGCCGGTGTGAATGTTGCCAGGATGAAGACCCTCGTCTATGTGATCAGCGGCATGTGCGCGGCGTTGTGCGGCTTCTTGTTGATGGCTCGGTTCTCGTCGGGTTCTCCGCAGACCGGCGTTGGCGATGAACTTTTGGAGTCCATTGCGGCGGTTGTCGTTGGCGGTACGAGCTTGATGGGCGGCCGGGGCAGCATTATTGGTACGTTTTTCGGCGCGCTGTTGATTGGTGTGCTTTACAACGTTATGAACCTGATCAACGTGGAGTCGTACACGCAGAAGATTGTTCTGGGTGCCGTGATTCTCTTAGCGGTTATCTTGGATGAGTTAAGAAAGCGCTATCTTCAAAAAGCTTGAGCGCTACGGCTTATCGTCGCGTATGACCATGTGAAAGCGTTTCACAACCTTATCTGAGCGCAGGCCTACGAGGGTGGCGGCCATCTCCCAGAGACGCGAACTCTTGGAATTACCGCCGTCTTTGCGTGCTGGAAGCGTCACTCTGATATGATTGCCTTGCGGCGTTTGCTCGATTTGCAATTCCTTGGCGAAACGCCGCAGCACCATATTGGTAGGCATTTCAAGCGGATCTTCCACGAGCGAGAGCTCGAGCGGCGGACCTTGATCCCAGACGTCGAGCACAGCATTGTCGTTTTGCCACTCGACTTCTACTGCGATCGCACCGGCGTGCCGGTACCACTCCGCGGCCAGAATTTCGCCCGTCAGGAGTTCAACCATGAACTCATCCGCGTTCCCCGCGGACTCTTTGCGAATGTGTGAGGCGATCTCTCTTCGAGTCGTTACGATCGACGCCGCGTCGCCGCTATCGATAACCCAGCGCATACAGATAATATTCCCGGCCCGTGCCAAGGTAAACAAAATCGCACATTAGTTTTACATGAGAGAGCATTTCAGGCTTGCTTACCCCTCAATCTAGCCTCCCGCTACACCATCACGCTTGAGATTCGCACCGATCACCCTGAGCTGCCCACCGTGTCACCCTGAGCTGCCCACCGTGTCACCCTGAGCTTGTCGAAGGGTGGTCCGATTGCTACATGCGCACCCTTACACAAGCTCCGGGTGACACGGTGCTAGCTCAACCTGCGGTGAGCTTGTCGAACCGTCGAAGGTCGTTGCCGACACCTGATCTGGCAATGCAAAAGCAACCGCCTTGCGGCAGTTGCTTGCTATTGAAG
>JALYIF010000441.1 GCA_030775925.1 Vulcanimicrobiota bacterium
TCATGCTGCTATAGTATGTGGCGAGCATCAGAATGACTTGTTGAACTCTGTCAGAGCGGCTTCGAGATTTTTGGCGTTGTCGTCGGCGACTTGTTTGCTGTCGGCGATTCCCTTGGTGATCTCAGGATGCTTGGCATGGAGGAAATCAACGAAGCTCTTGGCCCACTCTTGCAGACGCGGGGTCGGAATCTCGGTGACAAAGCCCTTGGTCGCCGCGTAGATCACCGCGACTTGATCTTCCATCTTTTGCGGCTGGTACTGCGGCTGCTTGAGCAGTTCGGTGAGCTTCTCACCGCGAGTCAGTTGGTTCTGGGTGGACTTGTCCAAAACGCTCGAGAGTTTTGCGAAGGCGGCAAGGTCGCGATACTGCGCGAGTTCCAGCTTGAGCTGTCCGGCAACGCTCTTCATAGCTTTGGTTTGCGCCGAACCGCCGACACGCGAGACGGACAGACCGACATCAACGGCGGGGCGGATACCCTGGAAGAATAATTCCGGGGTCAGGTAGATCTGACCGTCTGTAATTGAAATAACGTTGGTTGGGATGTATGCTGCGAAGTCGCCGGCTTGCGTTTCAATAATTGGAAGCGCGGTCATCGACCCGCCGCCCTTCTCATCGGACAACTTGGCGGCACGTTCGAGCAAGCGCGAATGCAAGTAGAACACATCGCCGGGGTAGGCTTCGCGACCCGGCGGACGGCGCAGCAGCAATGACATTTCGCGATACGCCTGCGCATGACGCGTGAGATCATCGTAAATGATGAGCACATCTTTGCCGGCGTACATAAGCTCTTCGCCCATCGCGCATCCGGCAAACGGCGCCAGCCATTTTAATGCGGCCGCTTCGGCGGGGCTCACAGCTACGATGGTCGTGTACTCCATCGCACCCTTGGACTCAAGAATCTGAGCCAGAGCAGCGACTGTTGAATTCTTTTGGCCGATTGCGACGTAGATGCAGAAAACGTCTTGGCCTTTTTGATTGATGATCGTGTCGATCGCGATCGCGGTCTTACCCGTGCTGCGGTCGCCGATGATCAACTCACGCTGGCCCTTGCCAATTGGAATCAATGCGTCGATCGCGCGGATACCGGTCTGCAGCGGCTGCTTGACGCCCTGGCGCTCGACAACCGATGGTGCCACGTTTTCAATCGTGCGGAAGCGATCGGTATTGATCGGCCCCTTATCATCGATTGGCTGACCCAGCGGATTGACCACGCGGCCGAGCAGGGCCGTTCCCACCGGGACCGACGCAATACGACCGGTGCGGCGAACTTTGTCGCCCTCTTTGATCTCTGCATCCGAACCCATGATGACGACGCCGACGTTGTCCTCTTCAAGATTGAGGACGACGCCTTGCATGCCGTTCGGAAATTCGACCAGCTCTGAGGCGCGCACCGAATTCAAACCATACACGCGTGCGAGGTTCGAACCAACCGCAATCACCGTGCCGACTTCGTCCTCTTGAACTTCGGTCTTGAAGTTGGCGATTTGTTGCTTTAAGATTCCAGCAATTTCGTCTGCGTTAATCATGGTGTTTCCTTAGAGATCAGTTTTTTGCGAACAGCGTTCGCGAGAGTTCGTCTAGGCGGCCGGAGATCGAACCATCGATACGCCGGTCGCCCATCATGATACGCACGCCGCCGATCAACTTGGGGTCGACCCGCTGCGTCACATCAAACTTTTTTTTATAGACTTGTTCCAAGCGCGCGACCATCTTGTGCAATTCCTCAGCCGAGAGCGCTTGCGCTGTAGTAACGGTCAGCGGCTCCGAGCCGCGAGCTTGCATTTCAAGTGTCTTATATTGCTGCACGATCTCGGGGAGCAACGCTTCGCGGCGCTTACGTACGAGCAGCAGCAACGCGTGGAGCGCGAGTTCGTGCGCTTGCCCCGAAAAGCTCTCAGTAAGCACGCGCTCTTTTTCTTTCGCATCGATGATCGGTGCGAGAAAAAAACGCTTCGTCGTTTCATCCGACGAGATCGCATCGTTGATGCGCGCCAGGTCTTTACCTACGGGCTCGACGGCACTCTGCTCCGTGGCGAGGCCGAAGATCGCCGTTGCATACCGGCGCGAGACTTTTTCGTTTGCCATTAGTTCAAACCGCCACGTTCGATGGATGCGACGAACGCATCGACGAGTTGCCCGTTCATCGCCGGTGTGACCCGGGATGCGGCGCGTTCGCGTGCAAGCGCGAGCGCTTTATCCAGATATTCGCCGCGCAAAAGTTCACGAGCCGCGGCCCGCGAGCGCTCTAATTCGCCTTGAGCATTCAATACAGCGCGTTCGCCGGCGGCCTTCGCCTCGGCTAGTGCTGCTTCCAGCTCACGTGTGGCCTGAGCGCTTGCCCGCTGTTTAATCGACTCCGCATCTTGTGTCGCCGTTCCCATATGGGCTTTGAGCTCGTCAAGGTGCGCTTTGGCCTGGTCGCGATGTTGCTCGGCGCGCGCGATCTCTTCGTTCTTAGCTTTTTGCGCGCCCATCACCACGGGGATGATGAACTTATTGAACATCCAGACAAGAGTGATCATGAAGACCACCCAAGAGATGACCTGACTCCACGTTGCGATCGATTCGTAGTTCATCGAGCGGCCTCTGAAAGGGTGCGGTCGAGCATCATATCGGCCAATTCGGTTACCGTCTGTGTTTCAGTGGCCCGCGCCGCAACTAACTCGGCCTGCACCGTTTGGTGCGCCTGCTCAACCTGTTGCATCGCCCGCTTACCGAAGTCGGCAGACAGTTGTGCTGTCTGGTTTGAGATGTCCGCCCGAGCTTTGCTCAGGGTCAGTTCCGCTTCGCGTCGTGCGGCGGCCCGTGTGGCCTCGGCTTGAGCCTGCATTTCAGCGGCCTGCCCCCGATATTCATCATAATGCGCCGTGACGCTATTAATGTATTCTCGTCGTTTTTTAAGCGCAGCAGCGACGGGACGCAAGAATACGACGTTCAATAGTGCGAAGAATATCACGAAATTGAACAGTTGAACCCACAGCGTTCCGTCGAGCTTTAATAACATCGGAAGCTATTTCGCGGCAGCGCCTAGATGTGCAAGCAGGCCGGGGACGTTCACGACGACCAACAAGAGGTAAAACGCGAGTCCCAACGCGATAATCGGGAACGCTTCCAAGACGCCGACGCCGAGGAACAAGAACGTAAAGATGTTCGGGCGGGCTTCCGGCTGACGTGCAATCGCTTCAACGGCCTTCGATGCAACGATGCCGTCACCGACGGCAGAACCGAAAGCAACTCCGGCGACGATCAGACCAAACGCGATCAGGGTCGCGGCAATTACTAAGCTTTCAGAAGTCAAGGAACGTACCTTTCTTAACTGGACTAGTGGTCCTCAGAAACCGCTAACGAGAGATAGACGATTGCCAAGAGTGTGAATAAAAACGCTTGAATGGTGCCGACAAAGAAATTGAAAAACTGGATGAAAAATGGAACGACAGTGAGCGCCAGAGAGAGATTCACCGGGCCAATCATCACCTTCGCAGTTACGATGGAGGCAATGATAATGAACAACAGCTCGCCCACAAAAATGTTGAAAAATAAACGAGCAGCCAGGGTCGCAGGCCGCGCAAACTCTTCCAAGATATTAATCGGTGCTAGAACCGGAAATGGCTTGAAAAGATGCATCGGGAATTTGGGTCCGTGCTTCTTGAATCCCGCGAATTGAATGATGAAAAAGATCATTACAGCGTACGGAACTGTCGTGTTTAGGTCGCCCGTCGGGGAGCCACCAAAGGGCAGTCCTAACGCTTTAAACGGGATCATTCCGAATTGATTTAGGATAAATATGAACAAGAAAAGAGCGATGAAGAACGGGACATACCCTTCGCCTGCTTCGCCGAGTACGCTGGTGACAAGATCGGCAACATAGTTGACGATGCCTTCGATGACGGTCTGACGTTTGGTGACGAGCGGTGAACGGTAACTAGCGCCCACCCATGCAAAAAACAGCAGCGCCAAAGCCATGACCAGCCATGTGGTCAAGATCGTATCCGAGTGTACCTGACCGATAAACGGTAGGGTCCAGAGCGGATGCTCGCCGATTTGCTCGTGCAACTTGGTTCTTCAATCCCGTCTAAATGCTCGCTGGACCGATAGCATGTACAGCATGAGCGGTGTAAAAAATCCGGCAAAATAGATTGCCATCGTCCACCACGGACCATGGAGGGTGAGCCCCACCGGTACTATAGCGAAGACGCTGACTCGCAGAAAACTACTAAAGACGAACGCGCCGACGGTAGCCTGATCCGCGAGCCGCTCGTTCCCACGCATCGTCAGTAACATATTGAGAATGCCGCACAGACCGCCGACCACAAGGCTAAAGGCACCGAGGGGAGAGCGAGCCGCGAGGACTGCCGCAATAAGAAGGACCGCGATGGATGACCGGGCGCTGATTGACCGCTTTAAGCCCTGATAAGTCTGCAGGTCAATGGTAGCGTCGGCGGGGCTGTAATTACTAGGGGGCCAAGGCGAACCCTCCTCCTGCCCAGGCGAGGGCTTCCAGGCTTTCGGAAACGGCGGCCAGGGCACTAGCTGAGCTCGCTTATCAGCATCCGGAAAGCGCTAAAGCTGCCGATCACCAGTCCCAGAAAGATCCCAACGAGCACCCACAGCTGCCCGCCGGTGCGGCCAGCCAGCCAAATTCCACCCAGCAATCCCAGCAGGGTTGCAC
>JALYIF010000442.1 GCA_030775925.1 Vulcanimicrobiota bacterium
ATGCTCCCGGCATTATAGACGTGTGCATGGAATGGACCGACTCGCAACCAGTGTTGCATGTTATGGATCGCGGTCCCGGCTACTCCCTCGGAAAAGCAGTGTTACCCGATGACCCCTTTGCTGAGGGCCAGAGGGGACTCTACATCGTGGCCGCAGTTGGAAGTGACTTCACCGTAACCCCGATGCCCGGCCGTGGCACGCACGCCCAAGTCGTGCTTCCCGTCTATCGATCTTCAACGGAAAAGGCCCAGTCGCGGCCGGCATTGCTTTAGCGTCCCCGTGACGCGCTTTGGTAGTCTCATCTAGAGTCCGATGAGACTACCAACAACAACAGTTGGGGTAGGGTCGCGGCCGAGCCGGTCAGCTCAAAGGGTGTTTTCGCGAACGATCCGATCAGTGACGGTGGCCGGTAGTCCTTGCGGGAGCATCTCCATGATGACGTTCCCATGCTTCCAGCGGAGTAGCGGAAGCGTCCACGTCTCACGTCGTGTCTTCCCATTCTTTTCCTGAACAATTCCCTCAAAGTGAGCGACGGGAGGGCCACTGATTGCATTCGTCTCGCCGATAAGGATCCGGTAATACCGCCCGGCGATTTGTGTTTGGTAGACCAGCGAAACGCTCGCTTTCGGCTGTTCGCTGAGCACGTGTGCGTATTGAAAAATCGTTTGCGTCGGCAACCCAACCGGCGCGACGATCGTAAACGGCATGTGCTGTTGCGCCTGCGCGATGGTGAGCCGATCGGCTTTATGAATGAGTGGTGGTAACGGTGTCGACGAGCCTTGGTTAAAGAGATGCGCGTAGCCGGCGCGTAACACGCCGGAGGCTTCTGTCGCGATGCCGGCACCGAGCAGAATAACGAGCACTGCGCACGCGAAAGCGAAGTTTTTCGACTGAGGACGATGTGGGAGAGGCGCAATGGTCGTCGGAGCCCAGGGACCCCGAGGGCATTCGGGTACCGACTCGCGCGCAAATTGCCGTTGCAGCGCCATTTCAATGATCTGGGATTCATTCATGATACAGTCTCCTGTGCCGCTGACGGCATGGTAGAGTCGCGGAGAAGAGGTCGTAAACGGTGGCGGGCCATCATCAAGCGGAAGCGCACGCTCGCTGCGGGTATCCCCAGGGCCACGCCTACTTCATTACTTGTCAAACCAACGAAATAGTTGAGTTCGAGTGCGAGCCGTAGCTTCTCGGGCAGCATGCCGATCGCGGCTTCAAGGTCGAGTTTGGCGCTGGGGTCGTCGCGCGTCGAAACGCCGCTCGCCGCTTCGTAGCCAACCGTCTCTCGTCGCCGTAAACGAGATCTCGCGCGAGCGCGATCGCGTGCATGCGACACGATGATCCGGTACGACCAACCCGGGAAAGCGCGCGCGTCGGAAAGCGTTTGAAGCTTTGCGCAGATCGCTGCGCAGGCATCTTGCGCGGCGTCTTCTGCAGCACAGCTTTCGCCGAGGATCGACAGCGCGATTCGGTATGCGTTCGGCCACAATGAGCGCACAAGTCCGTCGTATGCCTCTGCGTCCCCGTTCAAGGCCGCCTTCGCCAAATCCGAGAGCTCTTCGCCATTCTTCATACTGTAAGAGACGCCGGCGGGCGCCCAAGTGTTTGCCCCAACTCTACGATCATTTGAGCCGCGATTCTACGTCAAGGTCCTGCGGGGAACGCATTCTGTGACTTTTCGTCCTTTATGAGTTCATCGAGCGCACTTAGCAATGGCTCTGCTCGCCATAGACCAGATAAAAGCACGGTGTCGCCAATTTCGTTTGATAGGCAGAACACCGGGCGCTGAGAAACGCCTAAAGCGAGATATTCTTGTTTGCTGCCGGATAAGCGTTCTTTGATTTTGGGATCCGCGACGGCCTTAAATAAGTCGCTTTCGCTTAGACGAGCAGCTCCGGCTGCAATTGGCACACCAACATCCATCCTCGTGACTTGTATACCCTTTTCCAATGCGGCGGACGCGAGCGCAAGGCGGACACTGCTCCCCGTGGCGCCAAGCGATCTCGCCGCTTCGGCGATTAGGTCCGCGTTGTGCGCATCACACCCCTCATACCACCAATCCAGGTTCAGACTCAATCCCGTCGCAGATTCGAGGCGCTTGTAATAATACTCCAGCTCGTGCCGTTTGTAGGGGCCTGCTCCATCGTAATCTGCGCATGCAATATGCCATTCATACTTGATGCAATCGCCATACGCTTGCTGCGCTTTCGCTAAGGCCGGCTCGGCAATGTAAGCCCACGAAGAAAGTATGTACAAGTAGTGTTTTATGGTTATCATTGCAACTCTCATTATCTCATTAGATGATGACAAGCGACAATCTCATTTCAGCAGCATTTCTGCTACGTCGAGCAGCGTGCTAGCGGCACCACGTCGAGGAGTGTATACAAAACCGAGCACTTTCGGCGCCCTCTTCCCGCTGCGTACGATGCGCAGCCGGATTTGGTTCTCCTCGATCACGTGGCGGAAATCTGCGTTGCTGGAATCACGCAGAACGTCCGCTCGGATCACGCGGTCCAATTCCGTGGCCGCCTTTGATGCTCTGCGTAGTGGAGCGGTGACCGTAAACACGACCGTCTTACCCTCCGGCACATCCGCGCCCAAGCCATCTTTGATGGTCGCCAGAAACCTGAGGGCAACCTTGTCGAATCGCAGCCTCGGCTTGACCGCGTGAGGCATGGTCGCAAGTTGGCCAATGACGGCGTCGTTAAAATTCATGTTATTCGTTGTTTGACAAGCGGGCGTCCGTTTCCCGAGCTTCGCGAAGCGGCTCTGGATTTGCGATGTGCTGTGATGTAGGGCGCTTTTACGGAGGCGCGAAGCTGGATTCTTACTAGATCTTCCGGGGCGCAAACAGCTTCCACTCGGCTCCCGCCGGTGCGGAACCAATGTCGCGAGCCCTCTTACACGTTTCCCTTCCGTCACACGAGCATTTGCTCTTCGTTCTGTCCTTGTCTGGTCACCAAAAGCTCCTTGACTAACGCTTGCTCGACCGTTCCGATCCACGGGCACGTACACCGCCCCTGAGCTACTGAGTCCTTTGTGAAAATCCAAGCCAAGGCTGAGCTAATTCTTTTTCACATGGAGGCTTGCGCCGCTAACCCCGGCGTGGTATAACGAAGTAACTCTGTGATGCAAAGTAAGTTTCGAAGCCCACTTGACCTATCTCCCCGTGCGCCAAAGCAACGGGTCCCAGCGAAACAACGCATTCTTCAGCTATTAATTTTTCCGGCGGGTTGGTTCGTCGGCACGCTCATCTTGTGCGACCTGAACTTGGAGTGGGCGAGCTGGTTTGCATGCGTGTGGGGAGTTGTTTGTTACGCCGCAGCTTCGCTCGTATGGGCGAAGCCCTTTTTTGTATTTAGGCGCGGCCCGTGGTTGTCTGCCCTGGTAGTCGTCGCCGTTCTAATTGCTTCGGCGCCACTGGTGTTGTTCTACCTAAATGGTGACTTGGATCCGGTCGTCCAAATGGCCATACGAAATCGCATTGGGGACGCAAAGGAGTACGATCGCTTCTATCCCTGCGGAAGATCCGAACTTATCGTTCCGAACGGGAAGGCTATAGTAGCAGCGGTACGCCGCGTCCATTGCGCAATCTGGGGTGCACCATCAGAATTCGACTACTTTGTGTTCGTTCATAAATCGGGCGAGCCGGATGACCGCGCCAGTTTGGTCTTTCGCTACAGTCGCGATGATGGTGAAAAATATGAAGATATCGCCCCCAGTCTAACATGGTCTAGCCCTTCGGAACTACGGATCGGAATGGGCATCAGGCCCACAAGCACTTTTTTACAAACGCAAAAAAATGGGGTCACGGTCACGTACGAATTTGGCAAGACGAAAAACACTGAGGTGCCACCACAATGAAAACCGTGGCGATTCTAGCTATTGCCATGATTTTCATCACGAGTTGTTCGTATAGTTCACGTGCCATCGAATATCGGACCCTGCAAATTCCGCCCTGGAGCAGGCTGCACGTAGGCATGAAAATTTTCCTTGGGGCTGACAGCTACAAGAGTCAAACCCAAATCATTTGCCAGAGTCAGAGCGCGTACCGCATCACAGCCAACGTTGAGCGTTCGAGATGTCTTCACAAAGATTTTGGAACGCCGGCGCAGGTTACGAAAATCATTTCAAGCGCCCCCAGCGATTGGTATTATCCGGTACCGTTCGTCGTGCTTCGAGCGATAGATGGGTCTTGGTCCGGAGTAACCACCGCTCTCGAACTTCAACCCGATATTCCCCCTGGTGCCGTGATCGTACTGACTCGAAAGGAATACCCGGTGGCACTCGCACCAACGCAAGCCTTCTCCGCCCAAGGGTGGGGACCCGATCTCGGTACCGATGTCAGAGTCAAAGTGCTGCATTATTACCCCGCCGCTTGGGACATGCGGCCGTTATACGTGCAGGTACTCGAAGGCCGTTACAGGGGCAACGTGGGTTGGATATTCATGCGAGACACGCAAATGGAAGACAGTCTGAATGCCAACGGATCCGGACTTGACTATTCAGTGCAGCCCGAGTTAACGACGACATTCTAAACGAAAACTCGTCTCTATCCTCTGCAATCAATTCGACGCACTCAGCCCCCGGTGCAACGCGCCAACTTCAGCTCCATCAACCATTTTTTCGAGCACGCATAATTTGTCAGCCCCCGGTGGACGCTAATCCCGAATAGCTCAGTTGGTAGAGCAGCTGACGGTTGATCGAGGGGAAAGCCTGGAAAGAAAGGAACCCCGGTGCATCTTAGCACCGAGGTTCCTGAATTGGCTCCCGAAGTTGGACTCGAACCAACGACCCGCTGATTAACAGTCAGCTGCTCTACCAACTGAGCTATTCGGGAACGGTGCGACCAACGTCCGTTCGCGTCTCGCCTATCTTACCCCTCCCGGGCCCGTAAGGCTCAGAACTCCGT
>JALYIF010000443.1 GCA_030775925.1 Vulcanimicrobiota bacterium
CTGGTGGCACGCTGCCCAGAATACTTCACGGGCGCACAAGATATCGTCTATCAGCGGCGACTCGTACGCGCTGCATTGCTACTGCACGATGTGGGGCACGGCCCATTTAGCCACGCATGCGAAGCCGTTCTCGGCATCCGGCACGAAGAGCGAACGCGAGCGATCCTTGAATTGCCGCACGTGCTGAGGTTGCTATCCGACCTTGAGGTGGAAAAAGCCGACGTACTAGAACTGGTGGTCGGCGGAGCGCGCAACCGGTATCCCGTGCTCACAGAAATTGTAAGCGGCCCCAATCTCGATGCGGACCGGATGGACTACCTGCTGCGCGATGCCTACTTCACCGGCGTTAGCAGCGGGCGCTACGACAGCGAGCAACTCCTGGGATCATTACGCGTCTTACGTACGCCCGAGGGACCGGTGATGGGTATTGATAGCCGGGGCGTCGTCGCACTCGAATCATTTGTACTCGCGCGCTACATGATGTTCGCAACGGTGTACTTCCATCACACAACCCGCATGTTCGAACGCATTTTGCAGGACGCACTGCGCGAACTCTGGCAGGTGCCGGGACAAATGGACGGCATCGCCGAGTTTTTACAGTGGGATGACTTTCGAGTGATGAACGAATTGCGGGAAGTCCCTTCCGTCGCCGCGAGCGCGCTGCGCGAGCGCTCCCGACTATATGCTGTGGCCGCAGAGTTTAATGCCGAACACGATCTCGTGACCTACCAAGCCTGCAACGATGCGCTCACGCAACGGTACGGAGACGCCGTGTGGGCTGACGCTCAAGAGCAATTGATGCATCGCTTGCCCCTGGGAACTGGCGATGGGCGGCCGACCGTATATGTCGACGGCCCCGCCGGACTCGTCGACGCAAGCGAGGCTTCCGACCTAATCAAAAAAATATCCGGCAAGGCGTTCTGGCGCAAACTCTTCGTCGAACGCGATAGGGTGGATGTGGCCAACGCGCGCGCGATCTGTCGCGAGATCATCGCAAAAGCGTAAATGGATTCGCACGCGCGGCTTGAGGCGCTATTGGAAGCGACAAGAAATGCCTATCAGCGAGGCGATGCCACCTCACTGGAGCATTACGCAGGCCGCCTCTTGGAGATGGCGCAAGCAGTCCCCGACGAGATGCGTATCGCGCAGGCCAATAATTATTTAGGCACGGCTGCCGTCTATCAAGGCAACGGTGAACGGGCCGATGCTTACTTCGATCGAGCTATCGCCGGCTATCGCGCACTGGGCAATAACCACGGCATCGTCAGCGTACTGATCGGCAAAGGCGTTGTGTACGGAGATTTCTTCCTCGACTATGACGAGAGCCGTCGTCTTTTTGACGAGGCGCTCGCCATCGGCGAGGCGGCGGGTGAAGACCGGCTGGTGGCATTTGCGCACGCAAACATCGGCGAATTGCGCCGCACCATTGGCGATTTCTCGGCGGCGCTGCACGCAGCACAAGAGAGTCTGCGCCTCTTCGAGCAACTTGACGACGAGGCTTCGGTCGCATCGCAATTCACAAACATCGCACACTACCGCGCACTACGGGCGGAATTCCCGCTAGCAATCGCAGCCCTCCATGACGCGCACGAAAAACTGCGACGCCATAGACGGGCGCCTGAGATAGCAAATTATTTTGAGATCTGGTTCTTCGTAGCGATCGAGCTTAGTCGCTATGAAGACGCGGCGCGGCTGCTCGGCTTCCTAGAAACCTATCGCGATGAAAACACGATTCCCCGATTGCCGAGCATGATGGCCTGGTTCGTGCCACGCATGGAACGTCTAGAGCAACGATTGGGCTACGAGGCGATGGCAAAGTTCCGTCGCGCCGGCGAACGCTTGTCACTCGAACAAGCCAACGCCATCACCGATTCCATAACCGCACCCTAATAAAATCGCGTAACGTAGACCACCCTTCGGTTCGACAAGCTCACCGCAGGCTGAGCTCAGGGTGACACTAATTGCCCCTTGTCGTGCGGAAAAACGTGTCATGCTGAGCCTGTCGAAGCATGCTTGAAGCACACGACGATAGGCCCAGCACGATGAGGCTGTTATTGGCCGGGGTGGGCTTGATCGTATTGTTCGGCTAGCAGTAACTGTGCGCGGGCTTGCTGCATGAGTTCAATTGCTTGGACACGATGACCGCCGTAGTCGTGACGATCGCGTTGCAACTGGTCGATCAGTCTCTCTTCATGCCGTCGCACGGATGCGATGTTGTGCCGGCTGCCGCGTTCGCCGCGGAGATTGGTTCCCATTTGACCGTTACTCTGCTGCTGGTTCATCGGGCCTGTTACGCTAGTACCATTTGGAAGTGTCACAGTCTGCGCGCTCGCCGCGCCGGCGATTAGCGCCGTTGCAAGCGTACCGGTTGCAATAAGGGCTTTGATATTCATGGATGCTCCTTGTAATTTTGCTGGTGAATAAATTCAGGGATCTATCACACCAACGCCACCCAAAAAAACCAAGTTCCGCCCCTTCACCCTCCGTCGCGCAATCTAATCCCCACCTAACCCGCCTCTAAGCTCCCATTAACAAAGTGCACACATCGGCCGTCGTGCGAATGCACGCGGCTTCTCGCCCCCGGCCGTCGTGCGAATGCACGCGGCTTGTTGCCCGACTAGAATTTTCGTTCACAGCGAGGCGCCAGAGTCCGACGTGTGCTCCGCACACGAGGACCTCTGGCAACGACGCTGTGGGCGAAAAGGCTAGTCGGTGGAAATCGCCGCCTGGGCGGCAGCCAACCTGGCAATCGGGACGCGGTATGGGGAGCAGGACACATAGTTGAGACCGAGCGTGTGGCAGAACTCGACGCTTGAGGGCTCGCCACCATGTTCACCGCAGATGCCGATCTTAAGCGCCGGATGTTGTGAGCGCCCGAGCGTAACGGCTTGGCGCATCAACCCGCCAACACCCTGGCGACCAACACCTGGAACGGGTCGTCTTTAAGAATTTTCTTCTCAAGATACGCGGGAATAAACGATGCTTCAGCGTCGTCGCGGCTATATCCATAGGTGGTTTGGGTAAGATCGTTCGTACCAAACGAGAAGAATTCGGCGTACTCGGCGAGCTCGTCGGCAACCAGGCACGCTCGCGGCAGTTCGATCATCGTGCCAATATGGTATTCCATCGCACATTCGTGTTCGGCCATCACTTCATCGGCGACTCGCTTGGCCGCTTCATACGTAAAGCGCATCTCCTCTTTGGTACCGACGCCTGGAATCATTACTTCAGGTCGCACGTCCACGCCGCGCTTCTTCAATCCACATGCCGCTTCAAAAATAGCGCGCACCTGCATCGCATAAATCTCCGGGTATACAATACCCAGGCGGCACACGCGCAATCCTAGCATCGGGTTTTGCTCGTGCAACTGTTGCACGCGCTTAAGAATCGCGGATTTTTCTTTGTACACTTTCGAATCGGTACCCGAACCAATACGCAACTCGGTCGTCTCGACAAGCAACGTTTCAAGCGAAGGTAGGAATTCATGAAGCGGTGGGTCGAGCAGCCGGATCGTTACCGGATATCCGTGCATGGCTTCCAAGATTCCGGCAAAGTCATCCCGTTGGAAGGGTAACAACTTGGTAAGTGCTTGCGCGCGCGCTTCGGGCGTGTTTGCAAGAATCATCCGCTGCACGACGGGTAAGCGATCTTGCTGCATAAACATATGCTCGGTGCGACAGAGCCCGATGCCCTGTGCGCCCATCTCGCGCGCTTTGAGCGCATCGCCTGGGGTGTCGGCGTTGGCCCACACTTCCAACGTGCGTAATTCATCGGCCCAGCTTAGAAAAGTTTCCAGCCACGCGGGCAGCTTGGAAGGCGGATCGATCAAATGCAATTGCTTGGCGATCACGTTACCGGTCGTGCCATCGACGGTCAGCCAATCGCCTTCACGCAGTTCGATGTCGCCTATGGTAGCGATGCCCGTGCGGCGATCGATCGACAGTGCGTCGCAGCCGGCAACACATGGCTTACCCATCCCGCGCGCAACCACCGCAGCGTGCGACGTGGCGCCACCTTTGGCCGTGAGAATACCGCGGGCCGCAATCATTCCGTGCACATCGTCAGGGGTTGTTTCAACGCGTACTAAGATCGTGTCTTTGCCCTGCTCTTTCCAGCGCTCCGCGGAATCGGGATCAAAAACGATCTGGCCCGTTGCCGCTCCCGGTGAGGCATTCAGACCCTTGCACGCCACTTGATATGACTCGTGCGGATCGATGCGCGCGTGAAAGAGCTGGTCCAGTGATGCCGCGCTCACGCGGCTCACCGCTTCGCGCTTGCCGATAATCCCCTCAGAAACCAGATCAAGGGCGATGCGGACGGCGGCCTCAGCGGAGCGCTTCCCGCTACGCGTCTGCAACATATAGAGTTTCCCGCGTTCTACGGTGAACTCAAGATCTTGCATGTCCTTATAATGTCGCTCGAGTCTGCCGGCAATCTCTTTGAATTGGTTGTAGATCGCCGGCTGCTTGTCTTGCAGGTCTGAAATTTTCTCTGGAGTGCGCGTGCCGGCCACGACGTCTTCGCCCTGCGCATTGACCAGATATTCCCCGAACAGCGTGTTCTCGCCGGTATTTGGATCTCTGGTAAAGGCTACGCCTGTGCCCGAGTC
>JALYIF010000444.1 GCA_030775925.1 Vulcanimicrobiota bacterium
CTGGCGACCCGAATCCGCCGCCATAGACGTCGCCCGGCTTTAAAACCGCGGTACCGACAGGGATGGTGTCTCTGAGTTGGATCGGCTTGGCGCTCGCATTGGGCCCCGGTGTGGGCGTCGCATAGGCGGCCGCATACTCGCTGCGCTGCTTGAGATTGAAGAGTGCGAAGACGACGAAGACCGCAACAATCGCAATCGCAAAACCAATGTAGACGTTGCGCATAGGATCGCGGTGGCCGGGGCCTCCCTGGTGACTCTGACCGCGCGATGCAGCGCGGCGTGCCTGGCGTGAACTCATGGCGCGGTTCGTTGGCCGCGACTGCCCGTTGCGCCTGCGGTGGCATCCACCTCCGGATCCATTCGGCGGTCTTCGATCAGATAGTTCTCAACATAGTCGCCCACGGCAGAGCGCAGCGGGGTCATGCGCCCCGCATAGCCGCTGGCGCGCAGGCGTTCTGTCGCCGCCCGGGTCGAATATTGGTATTTCTCGCGCAACGAGCCCGGCATATCAATGAACTCAATTTGGGCGGGAAGACCGAGCGTTTCAAAAATTGGGCCGACGAGGTCGACCCATGTGTGCGCTAAGCCCGAGCCGATATTGAATATTCCGGCGGATCCCGTTTGCGCTAAATGCAGGGTCATTTCGACGGCGTCTTTCACGTAGATGAAGTCGCGCTCTTGTTTGCCGTCAGCAAACTCCGCGCGGTAACTGCGGAAGAGCTTTACGCTTCCGCGCTCGCGTATCTGGGCGAACGCCTTGTGCACGACGCTGCGCATGTCGCCTTTGTGCTGCTCGTTCGGCCCGAATACATTGAAGTATTTCAGGCCGGTTATCCGATCGAGCCAGCCTTGGCGCTCCGCATACAGATCAAAAAGATGTTTGGAGTAGGCATACATATTGAGCGGGCGCAGTGTGTGAAGCGGGCGCTCTTCGCTCAAGTTGTCCTCAAGCGCACCATAGGTGGCCGCAGAAGACGCGTAGATAAATTGCGTCTGGCTTTCCAAGGCCCAATGCGCCAAATGCTTGGTGTATTCAAAGTTGTTGCGCATCAAATATGCGGCATCCGTTTCCGTCGTCGATGAACAAGCTCCAAGATGGAAACAGCATTGCACGTCGGAGAAGTCTCTCGGACGCTCTTGTATCCGTTGCTCGAATTCGTCCGCATCCACGTAGTCGGCAAAACGCAGCGGTACGAGGTTTTTCCATTTTTCATCGACGTGCAGCCGGTCAACAACCAAAATATCGTCGATCCCGCGGCGGTTGAGCGCCCACACGAGCGCGCTCCCAATAAAGCCTGCTCCGCCGGTGACAATCGTTCGTCCCTGTCCAAAACGTTTCACGCTAAGCCTCCGATACAGCGAACGCAGCGTGCAAGCGGCGCACCCCGATCGCAATGAAAAATACAAACGTTGCCATGAGCACAATTGTTGCGCCGCTAGCAGCGTTCAGATAGTAGGAAAGGTAGAGGCCGCCAACCGAACACACGGCGCCCAGAACAGCAGAAAGCACCATCATGCGGGAAAGCCGGTTCGTCAATTGATATGCGGCTGCCGCCGGCGTTACCAGGAGCGCCGCCACGAGTACGATGCCGACTGCTTCCAGTGTCACGACGATTGTGAGAGCGAGCATGACGAGCAGAAGATAGTCAATGAAATCCGCGGGGATGCCGCTGGATTTCGCGACGACCGGATCGAACGAGGTGTAGATCAGCGCGCGATACGATGCGCCTAGTGTCACCATGACAATGGTCGCGAGTACGGCAATAAAGACTAAATCCTGGTGCGAAACGCCCAAAATATTTCCGAATAGAAAATCTTGCAAATCGACCGTGTAGGTATGCAGCCGGCTCATTAAAAAGACGCCGAGTGCAAAGGCGCCGGTGAACAGCACGCCGATCGTGGTATCCAGCGAAATGTTCCCTTTGCGATGCACGAAGCCGATGCCAAGTGCCGTGATGACGGCCACGATCGCGGCCCCCGCATAGTAGTTCGCACCTTTCATGTATGCAATGACAATACCGGCGAAGGATGCATGTGCGATGCCGTCACCGATGAACGAGAGCTTCCGCAAAATTACAAACGTACCCATGGTCGAACACAACACGCCGACGATCAAGGCGGCGATAAAGCCTCTGACCATAAAATCAAGATGAAAGGGGCTGAGCAGCGTGTCAAGCATGCGAATGTGTTTCCTTGCGCGCGAACTGATGGGCGTGCGGATGTTCGAACAACGTGGTGAAAATTGGTGAACCCGCGATCTCATCCGGCGTGCCGTACGCGAGAACTCGCCGGTCGACCACCGCCAGGCGGTCGAACCAATTCGCAGCGTCGTCGACTTCGTGCGTCGTCATCAGCACCGGAAGACCGGCAGCAACGCGCTCCCGCACGATTTCTCGGATGATTTCACTGGTCGCTGCATCGACGCCGGTAGTTGGTTCGTCGAGGAGTAAAATATCAGGCTCCTGCGCAAGTGCGCGTGCTACAAACGTGCGCTGTTGTTGCCCCCCGGAAAGATGGGCAATGTGGCGGTCGGCAAGGTTGGCAATATCCAGTGCTTCAAGTGCCGCTTGAACGATCTCGCGATCGCGCTTTCGAAACGGTGCGAACAGCGCTAGATGTGGAAAGCGCGCCATGGAGACGACATCACGAACGGTGGCCGGGAAACTAAAATCCACCGCCTCGACCTGTGGAACATACGCAATAGAACCGGGAGGAGCCGCTGCGGGCGGTTTGCCGAATAAATCGATGTGCCCGGCGCTCGGTTTGAGCAGGCCGGCAATGGCTTTAAGAAGTGTCGATTTGCCCGAGCCGTTCGGACCAATAATTCCCAAAGCTTCGCCTGAATGACAAATCAATTCGACGCCTTGCAGAGCGGTAACCGCATCGTACCGCACGGACAAGTCGTGGATTGCGACTGCGACGGCGTGATTATTTGAGTGCGGCAACGATCGTATCCGTGTCAAAGCGCAGCATGCTGTCGTAGTCGTGAACCGGTCCGGACGCGCTGAGCGAGTCGTCATACAAATTGCTGACCACGTTGATCCCAGCATCCGAGGCCAGGGATTTCGCAAGTTTTTGACTGTACTCCGGCTCGGCAAACACAGCCCGAACGTGATTGGCTTTTGCAAGGGCGATCAATTTAGCAATGTATTGCGGCGAGGGCTCTTGGCCGGGTGAAAGCTCGATCGCTCCTACCGTTGTGATGCCGTAACGAGCATTGTAGTACAACCACGCATTGTGGAAGACGACCATGTTGCGATGAGCTGGGGGGATTGTCTTCATGCGCGCGGCGATCCACCCGTCCAGGCGATCCAGCTGTGCACGTTCGGTCGTGGCGTTTGCTTCATATGTTGCTTTGCCGGCGGGATCCGCTCGTTCGAGCGCGGCTGCAATCTTTTTAATATACGTTTTGGCGTACTGCGGGTTCATCCACAGATGCGGGTTCCCGCCGACAACCGGCATGCCATCGGTACAAACAACGATCTGCAAGCTAGGATTTTTTGCGCTTTCAATGGTGTGGCTGAGCCAGCTTTCCAAACCGCTCCCATTTTCGATGAGAACTTTGGCCGCGCTTAGCGTTCCGATATCTCTCGGGGTCGGCTGATAGTCTTCGGGCGACACGCCGACGGGCACGAGATTAGCGACCGTTGCACGATCGCCGGCGACCGTCTGCACGAGCGATGCCAGCGTCGACATCGTGGTCGCTACCACCATCTTGTTACTCGAGGACGGACTCTGAGCCGTGCTGCTGCAACCAACGGTTGCTAGGAGCGTCCCAAAGCAGAGCGTAGTGAGAAATTTTAGCGGCATCGGGCGCATTTTCCGTAAAACTCCATGGCGTGGGCGTTCAGTTCGAAGGCGTGAGCCGCCATGAGCTCTTTGGAGATCGACGTAACCGGAGCGCATCCGATCTCTTCGACATGGCCGCAGCGACTGCAGATTGCATGATGATGATGCTCGTTGTTGCAGAAAACATAGGTCGTTTCGCCGCCGTCATCGGCGCGAGATGAGGCCACGCCCATTGAGACGAGCAAGTCGAGCGTGCGATACACCGTTGCAAGCGATGCCGGCACCTTGCGAGCTTTAAGCATGCGGTGAATGGCCGACGCTGATAAATACCGTTGCTCTCGCTTGAGCAGTTCAATAATTGCGCCGCGCGACCGCGTCGCATACGGCTTATCGGGAGGGGCCAGCTTTTGTGTCACGTATCGTAAATTGAGAATAACTCTCAAATCACCTGCATCCGAGCGGGCCGTGCGCGTAATTTGAGAGCCAGGGGCAAAC
>JALYIF010000445.1 GCA_030775925.1 Vulcanimicrobiota bacterium
CTATAGCCCAAGTTCGTTCATCGGCGGCGCCGTCCGTAAAGTCGGGACTTACTATAGTCCATATGACGGCTTTGTGGCCAACTCAGGTATTGCGGGTTACAATTTACAACTCAGTAAAGACTTTATCTACGACAACAAGAGCAACTTCAAACGGTTTTCGATCTTTAGTTCGATTGACCGGTATCATCCAACCAGCGGCGGCGGACACTTCAACCAGACCGATCAGACGGCGGGCGTTGAACTTGTCACCAAGAATCTCTGGCGCTTTCACGCCGAGACCGGTGCGGCCTATGTCATCACTGGCGACGGCATATTCAATCCCATCACGCAGAACTATTTTAGCGTGACCTATAAGTCCGGAACCTCAACACCAACGCAGATTGCGCTTTCTCGTGGACGCTTTGGACCCGGCATGCTCAACTCATGGGCCTATACGAGTACGTTTCGCCAGGGCCGGCGCGGATCGGTCAGTCTGGAAGCGGACAACACCGTGCAATACTTGGACACCGGAAGTCGCAATTCGCAGTGGCTTGAACGCGTATCATACGCGTACCAGTTAAGTTCGGAATCCTCATTTGCGGTCGGTGTGCGCAAGATCACCGGCTTCGCGCCATACCTTACGCAAAATCAATTTACCCAAGGAACAAATTTTACGGCATCCTACCACAGTAAGCTCGGGCCTTGGGAGTTGTACGCCGCATACGGTAATGCGGGAGCGCTCGACACGCGCCACGCTTTTATCCTCAAACTCATCAAGTATATCGGCGCGGAGAAAGGGACTTAGGTGTGTCCAAACCCGCCGCCGCCGGGCGTTCGCACCTCGACCGTGTCGCCGGGCAATAGTGAAAACGTGGTTTTTGCGGCTATGGGATGCCGCTGCGAATTTCTTAGTAGTGCGTGAGCCCCGGTCGCCCCATTGCAGCCTCCGCGAGCCCCCGGTGGCGCAACCGTATGACGATCGGCAAGAAGCGAGCAACGCGCCTCCCCCTCCGTAAGCGCAAGGGCGCGAACGAGGCCGTCACCGCCGCGATACGTGCCGGCGCCGCCGGTACCGGGGATGAATTCGTAGCGGGTGACGCGCAACGGGTAATAGCGTTCGATCGCCTCGATGGGTGTGTTGAGCGTGTTGGTCATGTGACATTGAATCCCATCGATGCCATCCATAGTTGGCCGCGCGCCCATCCCGCAGCCATTCGTTTCGTAAAACGCCCAAGTCTGGCCGGCGGCCGTTGTGCCGCCGAGCATAACGTTGCTCATGGTACCGCCGCTGCACGCCGGCACGCGATCGGGGGCCGCTTGCGCCAGCGTCTGCAGTACGAGGTCTGCGTTCCGCGTGCTCGTTTCAACATTTCCGCCCGAGACGGGTGCCGGGCGGCGGGGATTGAGTAGCGTGCCTTCCGGTACGTACACCGAGACGGGGCGGAAGCAGCCTTCATTCATCGCAATTCCAGCATCGGTAACCGCACGCAGCGCGTAGTACACGCCCGAGAGCGTCACCCCGAACACCGCGTTCATTGGGTAGCTGACTTGCGGACTTGTGCCGGTGTAATCAAAGTGCGCGGCGCCGTCGTGCAGGCGCAGCGTTAACTGCAATCGGACGTTGGGCTGTCCGGCCTGGTCTTCTAAATAGTCCGTAAACTCAAACGTTCCCTCGCCGAGTTCGCGCAGCTTCGCGCGCATTCGCAATTCACTCTCATCAAGGAGTTGATCGATCGCCTGCTCGAGCGTTTGCGCTCCATATCGAGATGCTAATTCAAGCAGTCGTCGCTCGCCGGTGATATTTCCGGCGATCTGCGCCCGCAAGTCGCCGCTTCGCGCGCTCGGCGTACGCGAGTTAGACTCAAAAAGTTCAACCGTTGCGGGCAGCACCGCATTATCTTGCATTAAGAGCGTCGGCGGCACGATGAGCCCTTCAGCGAACAGGTCCGCCGCGTCCGCCGACATGGAACCCGGCACCATGCCACCCACATCTGTGTGATGTGCTTTGTTGGCGCTAAAGCCCAAGAGGTTGCCGTCGAAATAAATTGGGCGGATGACCGTTACATCATTGAGATGGGTGCCGGAGATATAGGGGTCGTTTACGACCCACATCTGCCCAGGGCTCAAGTTGGAGCGATGCGCGATATGTGCGAGTGTGCGTTGCAAGCCCCAGGGAAGTGAACCGAGATGAACTGGAATATGCTCCGCTTGCGCGATGAGTCGTGCCTGGGCATCAAATAATGCGCAGGAGTGATCCAAACGTTCTTTGATGTTGGGGGAATACGCGCTGTTACGCACGGCAATCCCCATTTCTTCACTTGCATAGCTCAGAGAACTGCCGATTACTGCGGTCGTAATCTTGTCGATCATGCCGTCGCTCCGAATCCAACGTTTTGCAACACTAGGTCACCACTGCGCATGACCGCGTTCCAGCGTGGAGCGACGTACGTGCAGGCATCGTATTGTTCGATGATCGCGGGCCCGCTGACCTCATCGCCGTCACGAAGACCCGAACGCGCATACACCGTCACGCTACTCGCTCCACTCGGGAACCAGAGCGCCCGCTCCGTGGGCGCGCTCTGAACGGCTTGCTCGGGCCGGGGTATGGCCTCATTTCCGGCAACCGGTGCGGTGGCACGCATGCGCGCATTGACGATTTCAACGCGTTCCTCCGGAACGCTATATCCATAGGTGGCGGCGTGGCGCTCGTGAAAGCGTTGGAGAGAAGTCTCCGTGGTGGCGGCGGCAGGGATTGCGAGTTCGAAACTCTGTCCGGCATAGCGCATGT
>JALYIF010000446.1 GCA_030775925.1 Vulcanimicrobiota bacterium
ATCCCAATTTGTATCGTAGGTCTCAATGGCGAGATCTTTGTAGCCTTGTTTTGCAAAGTCAAGCGCATACTGAATATTCGCTTGCGGAATACCCGCATTGAGCGCGCCGCGCATCGCGGACTTCAGACCGAGGTTCAGGGCGGGATCGAGCCGCGCACTTTCTGGAACGCGCTCGTCGTTTGCCGCATGCATGATTGCGTTAAGATGTTTCTCGCACGCAATTGAACCAGCAACAAGGTCGGAAACTTTTTGTTCTTCCTTTACTTTCCAAAGGACGAATTCTTCAATGTCGGGATGGTCGAGATCGAGGCAAACCATTTTCGCCGCGCGGCGCGTGGTGCCGCCGGATTTAATAGCTCCAGCAGCGCGATCGCCGACGCGCAAAAAGGACATGAGGCCCGATGACGTGCCGCCGCCGGAGAGCTTTTCGCCTTCGCCCCGGATCTGCGAGAAATTCGAACCCGTACCACTTCCGAATTTAAAAATACGCGCTTCACGAACCCAGAGGTCCATGATCCCGCCTTCATTGACCAAATCATCGCTAACCGACTGGATAAAACACGCGTGGGGAGCTGGGTGTTCGTAGGCGTTGATGCTGCGCGTTAGCTCGAAACTCTTGGGATCCACGAAGTAATGGCCTTGCGCCGGGCCGGCAATGCCGTACGCCCAATGCAGCCCGGTATTGAACCACTGCGGTGAGTTCGGTGCGCCGATCTGGCGGGCAAGCATGGCTTGCATCTCGTCATAATAGGTGCGCGCGTCTTCTTCGGAATCGAAGTAGCCGTTTTTGAAGCCCCAATAGGTCCAGCACCCGGCCAGCCGGTTGAAGACTTGGCGCGAATCGCCTTCGGCTACGAATTCGGCGTCGTCGGCCGGCTCGGAGCGCCATAGCCATTCCGGCACGCCCTCTTCGGCTACACGTTTGAGCTGCGTCGGGACGCCCGCCTTGCGGAAATATTTTTGGGCCAAGACATCGACAGCCACCTGGGTCCAGCCCGTCGGCACCATTGCGTCCTTCGCCTCAAACACAACGCGACCGTCAGGATTGACGATGCGCGACGTGCGTGGCTCAAATGTGATCCCGGCATATGTGTTGCCGGCCGCCGAATAGATGCGGCGAAACTTCATGGGAAGCTCCTTTCCTCGCACAAAGGGAGGACCTGAATAATTCTAGAGATAGCGGTCGAACACCTGTTCGATATCGAACCCCGGTGCCAATGCTCAGTGCCAAATATTGTACTACTGGGCTGGCCTAGATACAATATCTAGTGGTCGGGTCCTTGTGGGGAATATGCGAAGAAGCCGAGTTTCTTGCGAATAGCGCCCTCCGGCCTGTGTACCGCCTTAACCTCCGGCGAACGATGTGTGCATAGAACCGGGGATAATGAGGAGAACTCCGGCGAGGAGACTCTCAAGGCGCTAGGCAAAGCGTCCTTAATGTTTGGACCCGACCGGTTTGCCCCGCGCCTCTGCGACGTCTCCCTCCAGGCACTTAGCGACCACGGAATCTGCGGCCTGATCCTGGACCTGGACAACACAATGGTTGCTTACCGGCAGTCCGAGGTGGTCAAGGACCATCTTGCTTGGGTAGAAGATGCCCATGAACGTGGTTTCAAGATGGTGATGCTTTCAAATAACTTCACCGACCGGGTCACGACGGTCGCCGACCAGCTCGGGATTGAATGCATCCCAAACGCGCTCAAACCATTGCCAAGTGGTTTTTTGCGTGCCAAAAGATTGCTCGGTTTGAAGCGCCGGGAGATCGCGGTCGTCGGTGACCAGCTTTTCACCGACGTGCTCGGCGCGAAGCTCTGCGGCTTTTACACCATCCTCACCGAACCGATCGAACCCCACGACTTTGCCATTACGCGAGTCTTCCGTTTCTTCGAACGCCTGATGTTACCGCATCGGAATACTCCATGATGAAACTTGCGCTCATCGGCGACCCGGTCGCGCACAGCCGCAGTCCTGAAATACAAAAGAAATTTTTGCAAGAGGCCGGCATTGAGGGCGAATATCAAATCATCCGGGTTCCACGAGGGAATGCGGTCAATGTCATCCGCCGTATGCGTTTAGATGATTTTACGGGGATCAATATCACAAGCCCGCTCAAAGAAGAAGCGCTCGCAGCCTGCGACGTTGTTGATGAAGATGCGCGCCGCGCGGAAGCCGTGAACACGATCTATTTCGGGCGCAAGGTTTACGGCGCGAATACGGACGGCATCGGCGCGCGTACGGCATTGGAAGGCATCTTAGGCGAGGCGGTAAGCTTGCATCGCATCGGGATATTGGGAACCGGGCCGACGGCGCGCGCGATTCTCGCGCAGCTGCACGAAACCGATGCCTACACGTTCTCGTGGGGTCGCGACCCCGAGAAAGTCAAGGCGCTGTGCGAGCGATTCGAATGCCAAATTTGGCCGGCAAACCCGCCCGAGATCGTTATCTCGTGTCTGCCACCTGCAATCCGGCTCACTCACTCGCTTTTAGCAGACGTTGTTAAAGCGGATGTTGTGATGGATGTAAATTATGGCAAGCGCGCCACCCTTGAACGGCAGCTGGACCGGGAAGTGTACAAAGGCGATTTAATGCTTGAAGCGCAGGCGCGAGCGTCCTTTGATTTCTGGCTGTCGCACGTAGAAGAAGTTATTTAACGTTCTGTTACGCGCCGAACTGGGAGGACAACCGACACGTCCTTTCCGCGATCACTGTGACGGCGAACCGTAACATTGCTGCCAAGCGCGTGGATAAGAAAGAGCCCGCGGCCGTCTTCGCTCATAATGTCGGGTAAGTCTGACTGACGCGGAACAAAAGGCGCGCCTCGATCGTGAACGCTCAATGTCGGCGCAGTCTCAGTCCAATCGATGTC
>JALYIF010000447.1 GCA_030775925.1 Vulcanimicrobiota bacterium
TTCACCCGACGGCGGCTTTCCAAAGTCCGGACCGGCAGCGCTCGCAAATGATGCTGGCCCTAAAACAAGCAGTGAAAGCAGCAAGACTGCAGCCAAAAGCGGCGCGAGTCGGGTCTGTGTCGTGCGAAACCATGTGCGCATATCGCTACCAGTGTAAGCAAGCAGCGCTTAAAAGTCTGAGCTAAACTGCTCACGTTGGCAAGCGCTCGCTTAGTTGAGAGCCTCGTTTTGGAAGGTTGCAAGTTGACGCTGCATGCGGTCTATTTGCGCGCGAGCGCGAACGGCTTCCACATGATCGTACGCGCGGGCGGCGTCGATCGCCAATTCTTGCAACAGCGAGACCTCATCTGGATCGATTTGCGCGCCGTTGCGATGCGCTGCATATAAGGTAAATGCGACGACCTGATGGCGAATCAGAATGGGGACCGCGACGACGAACATATTGAGCCCGCCATCCATGTGCGCTCCGAGCTCGTCAAGCCACACCGCGTCTTCTTGCGCTTGCAAAAATCGCACCAGGTTATGGTTGGAATCAAACTGGCCGAACATGGGCGAGGCACGATGCGCGTTTACAAAAACGAAGTCTGCCGAATCTTGATCGCGCCGGTAAAGCGCTGCTCCGGCAAGATCGAGCGCTTCTGCGGGCTCATGAACGAGCCCGTCCGTAATCGCATCTTCTGAGGTGGCAAAAGGGAGTGCCGCGGCGACACGACGCAAAAACGCCTCCGCACGATGCCGGCGCCAGAACAAGAACCGGTCGACCCAACCCTCGAAGGTTTTATGGAGGCGGTTGAGCGCGAATCCGAAGCCGATGGTGATCGCCCCCTCAATCGCGGTCGCCAAATGCGCTCCACCCAGTAAACGCCCCAGCCCCCAGTCCAAGAGGCTTACGAGGGCTACCAATAACACGGAAAGTGCGGCGAAAACAATCGCGCGATTGATCGCAAAATTCACGTCAATGACGCGATGCCGGAAGACCGCGTACGCAACGGAAATGGGCATGAGTACGGTCGCGAAGCCCACAACCTGGGCCGTATCCGGACTGATGAATTTGGGAACAAAATAGACCGCATAAGCAACGAATGAGACGATCATCCCGCCCAGCAGCCAGAAAATCCGCTGCCGAATTTCCGGCGGTGCTAGCTTGAAATTCTTCACCATGATCAGCGCCGAAATCACAAAGGCCGAGATTGGGAGATAGGTTTGCAGAACAAGGTCCAACAGCGGGCTGCGCGATGCGGCGTGGCCTTGCGCAAAATCAAACCATTGCCAGACGTACGCGCCGAACGACACGATCAGAAATGCCCAGACGAAGGGATTGATGCGGCCGCGCCATCCACCCAGATCATTATTGGGAAAGCGCAGAACAAATTGGATCAGCGGAAGTGTCGCAAAATTTCCAAAGAGGGTCACGAAGAGAAACGACATAGCAACATACGCGGGGGCGGGGAGGTTCGCATAATATGCGGTCGCCGGTTTGGTTCCAAAGTACCCGACTGCGAAAATGAAAAACATCCACGTCATTGTATTCGGGCGCGCGAACACCAGCATAAAGGCGACAATGAAGAACACGGTGCCCGGAAGGATCGCCAAGATTCCAGCAAGCCGCTGCCAAGCGGTAAACGGCGCGGGCTGGTAAGCGGTTAAGAACTCGACCTTACGTCCGCTCTTCGTGATGAATTGAAACGAACGTTGATCGCCGGATCGTGGAAATTGCGCCAAGCTGTTATCGGCTGAGAACGGTCGCATCTCCAGCTGGTCTCCGGGTCGAATGCCATCGCGCAGAAGTTTGGGGTTGCTCACCTCTTCAACGGTGGGCGAGAACTGTTTCAGGCGGAAGCCGTAGCTGCCCTCACGCCACTCATCCGCATAATCGAAGTGCCCCAGCGGAACGTAATACAACAAAATGACCAGCGCCGTCGCCGCAATCAGGATCAGTCGTCCGAATGCAATCCGGCTCATGGGTTAGTGATCGAAACTAATTGAGGATGCGACGCACAAGTCCACGCCGGTCTGAGACGCCGCATCTTGGTCATGGTAGCGCGCGCGGACGTCGAATACGCATTGCTGGTCGAGCGGCAATCGTATCGTCTTGCCCTCTCCCACCTCGATGACGTCGTTGAACGCAAGCATATCATCACTCCAGACGCCGTTCTGCTGGTGCCCGATCTGGACCCAAAAAATCGGTTCGTTGCCCCGGTTAAGGATCGTGATCTCCCGCCCCGCTGGCTGAGCCGGCGCAATAAGGAGGAAGGACGCGGCCAAAAGGCTGCCTAGAGACACGAGAGGATGACGCATGCTGGCACAAAGCTACCGAGGGGAGGGCACTTTGCCCTTCAAATGCAACCACATTGGGCTGCAATTCCGTTCTTAGAATGTAAGGCTCATGCTCACGCACACTTCCGGCCCAGCGGCCGGCGACGACCCACTCTACCAGCGCGTTTCCGCGGTCATTCCGGAGGTGGAATGGCCAATTCACGCACCGTACGTCGAAGCCATCAATGCCCTTAAGCGCGAGCGCAACGCGGTTATTCTTGCCCACAATTACCAGGTACCAGAGATATTTCACTGCGTAGCCGATATTGTGGGCGATTCGCTCGGGCTGGCTATGGATGCCGCGCAGACCGACGCAGATGTGATTGTGCTCTGCGGCGTCCACTTCATGGCCGAAACCGCAAAACTCGTTAATCCAAGCAAAACCGTGCTCGTCCCCGATTTGCTCGCTGGATGTTCGCTCGCCGAATCGATTACAGCCGCGGACGTTCGCCTCATGCGGGAGCGCTATCCCAATACGCCGGTCGTTACCTACGTCAATACCTCAGCCGAAGTGAAAGCAGAATCCGACATTTGCTGCACATCGGGAAATGCGGTTCAGATCGTCCGCTCCCTGGGCGCAGAGCGCATCATTTTTCTACCGGATGAATATTTAGCCAAGTACGTTGCCGCGCAAGTACCCGAGGTCGAAGTCATTGCATGGAAGGGACACTGCGAAGTGCACGAGCGCTTTACCGCGCGCGATCTTCGCAATTACCGCGAAAACGATCCGACGCTCAAAATACTGGCTCATCCCGAATGCCCACCGGATGTTTTAGCCGAGGCGGATTATGTTGGCTCGACTTCTGGAATGGTACGCTACGTTGGCGACCTTGATC
>JALYIF010000448.1 GCA_030775925.1 Vulcanimicrobiota bacterium
GATGAAGTGTTGCGTCGCTCGATACCCGGCAGCAAACTACCGCCGCTGGCCGTCGGTCTTGGCATCTATCTTCCGGTAGGCACGATTTCGATTGTTGTGTTGGGCGCGATCGTCGGGCGCATCTACAACGGCTGGGTGAAAAACGGCCGGAATCCCGAGGTTTCAAGACGGCTCGGAGTGCTGATTGCGTCCGGCCTCATCGTGGGTGAAAGTCTCTTCGGAATTATTGTAGCCGCACTCGTGCTGCTCACCAAAAAAGACGCGCCGCTTGCGGTGCCGATGTTTGCTTTAAATGAGGGCTATCAGACGTACCTTGCTCAAGGGGTCGGCTTCCTGGCCCTGATCGCGGTGCTCGTCGTGCTCTATCGATGGACGGGACGACTCGCGAGGGGATAGTCCTCAAAAAACTGTCAAAAATGTGACACCTAAAGAATTAGGTTGACTCCAGAGGCGCGCGGGGCGTATAGTGCAGGCATGGGAAAATTTTTGGCACGCCTTGCATTCGCTGCTCCCTTCATTCTGTGTACGGTGCTAGGAGCGGCGGGCAATGCTCAGGCCGCCGGTCTGTCGATCACCATTCCCACGACGGCGACCGCGCCTGCGGTGGATGGTACACTTTCGGACCCTGTGTGGCAGAAGGCCGCCAAAGTTCAATTGACGTTCGACCGGCAGACGCACGGTGATGCAGCCGAGCCAACGACGGCATACATCATCACTGATGGGAAGGCGCTGTACATCGGCTTCGATGCAACGCAAACTCGCGCGCCGATCGTGGCAAATCAGCGTAACAACAACACCGGTGTCGATACCGATGATGAAGTTAAAATCGGATTGTGGCCGAGCGGGAAGAACGGCGTATCTTATAATTTTATCGCCACGGCGATTGGCACGCGCTACCAAGGTTCGACTGAAAATCTTTCTTACGAACCGACCTGGGACGCAGTCGGCCACGTTGGGCAGAATAAATATATCGTTACCATGCGCATTCCGCTTTCCATCATGCATGGTGCCGCCCAAAACAATTGGTTGATCAATTTGACGCGTTATGAAGTGACCACAGGTTCGCTCTATGCCTGGAGCGGAGGGCCAAGTTTTGGGGGCACGACCGATCAGAATTTTGCGATGCCGCTTCTCGACATGCCCAAATCAGTGGGATCGCGGCCTCAGCCGCGTATCGGCGTCTATGGCTTAGGGTCAATCGCGTCGCCGGTGGCTGGTGGCAGCACGTCGCGGACCGGTGCCGACATTTCCATTCCAATCACCGAAACGACATCGTTAATCGCCGCGCTCCATCCTGACGTTTCCAATGTCGAGCAGGATCAACAAACCATTGCGCCCACCGCATTTCGTCGCTTTTTCAACGAAACCCGGCCATTTTTTACCCAGGGTGCGAACTACTACAATTATATGGAATGCGACGCATGCAACGCCGAGCAATCGTTGTACTCTCCGGCCATCCCGACTCCGCGCGACGGCTATGCCATCGAAGGCAAGCAGGGACCTTTGACATTTGCCGCCTTCGACGCCGTCGGTTTCAGTCGCACGGATGCAGCGCAATCGGTTATTTTTAAGAACCCCTCGCAAAATTTCTACGTGTCCGGCCAGCGCGTTAGCGTAAACGGTACCTCAAAATCACTGCCCGGCCCGGCGTTTCGTGACAACACCTTACAGTTTGCGACAAAACTGGACGACCTGCATCATAAATTTGTGTACGCAAACTACGGTACGGAATCGGCAACCTCAAATTGGATCACTGATCCAGGGCAAGCGACGTTCCAAGAGATCGGCGCGGGGTTCTACGGTCCCAACTCGTTCGTGGGTGGTGGATTTCGCCGCATCGGCGCTCAGTACAATCCATTCGATGGATTTTTCACCCATGCATTCGATGCCGCGGGAAACACGACGGCAATGGGTGGGTATGGCGTCTTTGCTCAGCATACGTGGATCCCAACGGGTGGAAAATTTAAGTCGATCAATGTGAACCTGTATAACGATTCCTATCATTCCGCTACCGGCCTCGCGCAGTTTGATCTCAACCTGCAGTTGGATGTGACTACGCGCAAGCAGTGGGAGTTTGTCGAGAATACTGGATCGAGTTACTTTATGGTCAACGGGCAATTGACGCCGGTAACGCAGGAATCAACGCGCCTGAACTATCGCCCCGGAACCGCCACGCCCAGCTCCTTACAATTTTTCACCGGACGCTACGGACCGGGCCGTTTGGATGCGTGGTTTCGCTCGACTACGATCAAGGTTGGTCAGCGCGGCGCGCTCTCGCTCGAAGCGGATGACACGCGTCAGTATCTCGATCATCCGCAATCCAATGGCAGCAGCACCAACATTCAATGGCTTGAGCGTGCGAGCTTTGCATACCAGCTTGACCCTAATACCTCGTTTGCCGTCGGTGTGCGCCGTTTCTTTGGGCCGCCGCCGACGCCAAACGGCGGCAGTACCTGCACGATTGCGCGACCTGGAAATCCTGTGGCGCTCGGGTATTGTCCCAACGTCTCGTTTGCGTTTCACCGGCGCTTACCGCACGACGAACTGTATATTATCTACGGAGACGCCAGCCAAACAATTACCGTGCCGCAGTTTCTTGTGAAATTCATCCACTATTGGGGAGCAGAAAAGGGCACTTAAGAATTCCTATCGGGCGCCGCAAATGAGATTTTCTTCCAAACCAAGACGCTGGGTAAGTTCCTCAGCGGGATAGGTGATGATTTCCGCCATCGTCGGATGCAGATGCGGGAGATTGGCAACGTCATAGACGTTTGCTTTGAAGTAAAGCAGCGCAGCGGCTTCGTGAATGAATTCGCTGGCCTCGCCTCCCACGATTGTGATTCCGAGGATGCGACCTTCGGGCGACGACAGCACTTTGATAAAGCCGTCGGGCAGGTCCATCGTGATCGCTCGGCCGTGCTCGTTGAAAGGATAGCTCGCCATTTCATAGGGTAACCCGCGATCGCGGCACTGAAACTCGCTTAGCCCCG
>JALYIF010000449.1 GCA_030775925.1 Vulcanimicrobiota bacterium
GGAGAGCGGCCAGCGAAAGATTTACGCGCCCGAGGCGGTTGAGCTTTTGGCAACGGCGGAGTGGCCCGGCAACGTGCGGCAGCTCTACAACGTGGTGCGGCAAAATGTCGCGCTATCCCATGGGCCGATCATCACCGCAGAACTGGTACAGCAATCGCTGGGCGGGAATCCGACGCGCCTCCCCTCCTTCGACGAAGCACGCGATGAATTCACGCGCAATTACCTGTCGCAAATTTTACAGATTACGACGGGCAACGTCAGTCAAGCCGCGCGCCTCGCGAAACGAAACCGTACGGACTTCTACAAATTGCTGTCGCGCCATCAGCTGCTGCCGGACGACTTCAAGAAGAGCTAGGTAGGGCCGTTCTAGGCCGAACTCCGCCCAGGCGGAGCCTTTTACCGGATATTGTAAAATTCGATGATTGAGTCCACTACGGTTCTCAGTTGCGCTGGCTGCAATTCCGGATAGATGGGCAGCGCCAAGGTTTCCGCGGCCGCACGCTCCGATTCGGGGAAAGCACCCAATGAGTAATTGAGATACGCGAAACATCTCTGCAAATGAAGCGGAACCGGATAGTAAATCTCGCTGCCAACCCCGCGCTCGGTCAAGAAAGCCCTGAGCGCGTCCCGGTTCTGCACCCGCACCACGTATTGATTGAAGATGTGCCTGCCGTTATTGGCGACGTACGGAGCCTTAAGCTCATTGATCAGACCAGCCGCGGCAAGAGCCGCATCGTAAAACGCCGCGTTGCGCTGCCGTGCCTCGGTCCAACCGTCCAAGTACTTCAACTTGACACGCAGAACAGCGGCTTGGAGTTCGTCGATTCTAAAGTTGCCGCCGATCACCGAATGAAAATATTTGGGTTTTCCGCCGTGCACCCGCAGCACGCGCATGCTCTCCGCCAGATCCGCATTATTCGTCGTACACAAGCCGGCATCGCCGAATGCGCCTAAGTTCTTGCTCGGGAAAAACGAAAAGCAGCCGATGTCGCCGATGGAGCCGACGCGCACGCCGTTGTACTCGGTGCCAATGGCCTGCGCTGCGTCCTCGATGACCTTCAGATTATGTTGCTTGGCCATATCCATCAGCGGATCCATGTCGGCCGACTGGCCGTACAAATGCACGGGCATGACACCCACGATCCGTCCTCCCGTGGCGCTGTTGATCAAATGGCCGTTCTGCACGCTGCAGCGCCGATCCACGAAATCCTGGACCGCCGTGGGCGACAAGTTGAACGAATCGGGATCGATATCGCAAAAGACCGGGCGTGCCCCCAAACGCGCAATCGTTCCAGCAGTCGCGAAAAACGTGAAAGGGCTTGTAATAATTTCATCTCCGACCCCAACTCCCAGCGCCATGAGCGCGAGCAGCAGCGCGTCGGTACCGGAAGAAACTCCTACTCCCGAGGCGCAGCCGCAATACCGGGCGACGGCCGCTTCGAGTTCAAGCACGTGCTCGCCGAGAATGAAGCGCTGGCTTGCGCACACCTCTTCGATGACGGGCATCACCTCGGCGCGGATTTGTGCGAATTGAGCCTTAAGATCGAGTAATGGAACGTTTGACATATTTACCTAGAATATCATTGCTCGGACGAACACGAAGCCGCCGAGTCGATTTCAATTTTTATTGCTTGGGGGCACGCATATTTTATGAACTTAGCCGATAATCATCAGCTTAATGCCAGGCATCATTGTGCGCGCGAAAAATAGAGCAAAAGGCGTTCGCACTGCAATGGATGTAAGATGACCCAACCGGTCCTGTTGAAGCAAAGTTTTCTTATCGCGGTTTTGACCGCCGTCCAAGCGCTGGTGCCCGCGGTAGTTGCGGTCATCTCGCTTTACGCGACCATCATTTTGTTCGGCAACATATTCGACCGCTCTTCCGCATCGATCGTCATCGTCGGCGTGTTGTGTCTGGTGCTGGTGCAACCACCGCGCGAAGTGAGCACGCAGCTGACTTCGGCCCGTCTTTCGGCGGTCACGGATGTGATCATGCGCTGGCTGCTGCTGCTCGCGGTATTGCTGGCGGTCGGCTATGTCACCCATTCGCTCAACGGATTTCCGCGGCGCATCTTCCTGACTTGGGCGGCCGTGACGCCCGCCGTGCTGGTGCTGGTCACCTTGATGATGCAAGAGATCATGCGCCGTTTTCTGATGAATGCCTTCGACAATCGCAGCGCCATCATCGCCGGGTACAACACCAGTAGTTTGGAGCTTGCGCGGCGCCTGAAGAACAATCCAGGCATGCGCGTGGAAGTGGCCGGCTTTTTCGACGACCGCTCCAGCGATCGGCTCGGGATGGAAGCCGACGCCAAGTTTGTCGGTTCGTTGAGCGATATGTCGCAGTATGTTAAGGACCAGCGCACGGACGTGATCTTTATCGCGTTGCCCATTCGGCACGTCAAGCGCGTGATGAACCTATTGGATGACTTGCGC
>JALYIF010000450.1 GCA_030775925.1 Vulcanimicrobiota bacterium
GTGTAGCGACCCACGAGAATATCTTAATCCCGGTTGGAATCGCGATAAACAAGGTCAGGATCATGAACGGCAGCTGCAGATACGGCGCAAGTCCGGAAGTGAACATGTGGTGCGCCCACACCATGAAGCCGAGTAGTGCGATGGCAACCGAACTAAAGGCAATCATCTTGTAGCCGAAGATCGGTTTACGCGCAAAGGTCGGGAAGATTTCCGAGATCGCTCCAAACGCCGGCAGAATCATAATGTACACGGCGGGATGCGAATAGAACCAGAACATATGCTGCCAAAGCACGGGACTGCCGCCGCGGGTCGGATCATAGAACGGCACGCCGAATTGGCGCTCGATGAAGAGCGCAGCGAGGGCGGCGCCGAGGGCGGTCGTTGCGATCATCAACAATGGCGCAGTAGCAAACTGGGCCCAGCAAAAGAGCGGCATGCGCGTGAACGTCATACCCGGTGCGCGCATCTTGAGCACGGTGACCAGGAAGTTAATACCGGTCAGCGTCGAGCTGATACCAACCAAGAAGATTGCCGCGCACCACATGGAGGTTCCAGGCGCACCTTGCAAGGACATCGGCGGATATTCCGTCCAGCCGGCCACGGGCGCGCCCATCAAGAACGATGCGTAAAGCATCAAACCGGCGGGCACAAAGATCCAAAAACTGAGCATGTTGAGCCAAGGGAACGCAACGTCGCGCGCGCCGATCTGCAGCGGGAAGACAAAATTGCCGAAGCCGCCGGTAAGAATCGGAATAATCACCAGCCAGACCATCGTGCTGCCATGAATTGAGTAGAGCTCGTTATACGTATCGGGTTTAACGAAAGTGCCAGTATGGCTCATTAGCTGCACGCGAATTAATTCCGCAAGCAAACCGCCAAGGACCATAAACAACAACGACGTGACGATGTACTGAATTCCGATGATCTTGTGATCGATCGAGAAGATGTACTTCCGGATGAAGGTTTGCGGTTCCGGATGGATGTGGTCGGCGATTCCGCCGCCACCGTGGGCTGGTGCTGCTACTGCCATGGTGTTGTGCTCCGCTTATTTCATCGACTTAAGATAGGCAACGACATTGGCGATGTCTTTGTCCGTGATAGCATTTTCCGCTTCGCTCGGCATGTGGCCCATATCTCCGGTGTAGCCTTTTTGTATCAGCTTGGCTACGTTTTCGGGAGATGCGGCATCCCCGTTGACGAGCTTGGGATGCGCGGGGTCGTCCATCAATTTCATGAGGCCTGGGCCCACGATGCGCTTATTGAACTCGGCCATCGCGTGGCAAGCCGAGCATTTGGCCGCAAACAGGGTCTTGCCGGCGGCCGCATCGCCACCATCGAGTTTAACAACGCTGGTCGACATGGTCGGCAGCGCGTCGCTTGCATTGGCGTTCTTCTTTTTCCAGCCGGCAAGCCACGTGTCAAAGGCGGCTTGAGATGCATCGACGACCACAATTTGCTTTTGCATGACCGCGTGTTGCGTGCCGCAGAATTCGGTGCAGATAATCTTGTACGTACCGGGCTCGGTGGGCGTGAAGCGCAACGTGTTGATCATGCCGGGAACCATGTCGGCCTTAATGCGCATCGCCGGAATCCAGAACGAGTGGATGACATCCGAGGATGTCACGTGCAACGTCACCGCGACGTGCGGCGGCAAATGCATCTCATCGGTAACCATGCCATGAACGCCAGGATAGCGGAAATCATAGAACCACTGATGTCCGATCGATTCAACGACTAAGCCACTCTCGGGCTGAAAGTTGACGCCCGCCCAAATCTTCACCGAGAAGAACGCCAGAATGACGATAAACACCGTTGGGATGAGGGTCCACCACAGTTCGAGTTTGTGGCTGTCATGAATTTGGACGCCGACGGCGTCCGGTGCATCGCTTGCGCGACGGCGGAATGCGAATGAGAAGTATAGGAGGTAGCCGATTACCAAAATGAAGATGACGGCCGACGAGGCGGTCAAGAATTTCACCAGCGCATCTACCTGGTCGGCGGGGATCGCCGCCTCAGGGAGGCCCATAATTTTCTCGGTCGGGATCATTAGGGTCGCCACCACGGCGATCGCACTTAAAACGACCAGGAACGCCGTAACCAACCAAAATCCCCGATCGAGGTGGACGACCGGATCACGATTCTCAACTGACAACGCTCTATGCTCTCCTTAGATTGCGCTCCGCCATGGGCGCAACACACGCGTTATTAGACTGTAGAACATTCGGTCCTCGTACGGCCATGACCTAAGTACGCTCGAGCAGTGCGGCGGCGTATTGGGAAACCAGCCAATCGACATTTGTAATGGCCGTTCCCACGACGATTGCGTCCGCCCCCGCTTCGACGGCCGCGCGCCCGGCTTGCGGGGTGTGAATGCCCCCTTCGCAGATCACGAAGCCTCCACCGGCACGTAAACCGCCGACCAGGTCCAAGGCCGGCAGGGCCGTGCCCGCTGTTTCCTTTGTATAGCCGCACAAGGTCGTGGCCACGATCTCGGCGCCCAGCGCACGTGCATGCTGGCCCTCAGCCAGGCGGGCGCAATCCGCCATCGCGATTGCTCCTCCGCGCCTGATCGCATCGATCAACGTGGCCACCCGCTCGCCGTTGGGCCGAGCGCGTTCGGTGGCATCAAACGCCACGATCGCCGCGCCTGCCTCAATAATGGCCGCGACTTCGCTGCGAGTTGGCGTGATGTACGGCTCAAAGCCCTCGTAGGTGCGCTTGATCAACCCGATGACCGGTAAACTCACTCGCGCTCGCACCGCCTTGATATTGTCGACGCCTTGAATGCGCACGGCGACGGCGCCGTTGTCCTTGGCGACCTGTGCGAGCGTGGCAATCGCCGCTGGATTGTCCAAAGCCGACCCAGGCTTGGCCTGGCACGAAACAATGAGGCCGCTACGAAACTGGTCGAGCAGACTCTTCACGATCGCACGTCGGGCACCGGATCGATTCCAGCGGCGCGATACGCGAGCGTTAGCGCCCCGATTGCCGGCTCGTGTGCACTGCCGACAACAAACGCTTCAGGCAGCCGATCCGCAAGTTTTGCATGCACCCGGGCTGCAAAAGACACATCTTGCATCAATCCGCCACAAAATCCAATCGGAACGGCTTGGCCGATGACGCGCTTATTGGCGTGCAAGTTGCGCGCGCAGAGCGCCGCCAACGCAGCGATGCCGTCGGCGGCTTGTTCGACAATCACTCGCGCGTCCTCAACTCCCGATTGTGCGAGGTCAAAAGCACGGGGTGCAAACGCGGCAACCTTCGAACGCTCAATCGCGCCACCATAGAATGCCTGGGCAATTTCAATGAGGCTTGGGTAACCATAGTAGGCGAGGATGGCGGCCTTCACCGTGCTGGTGCTGCCTTGATCATCATCCCGCATCGCGCGCTCCAACAGGCGCCGCCCGATCCAAAAGCCGCTGCCCTCATCCCCAAACAAATATCCCCAGCCGCCGATCCGCGATGCTTCGCCTTGCGCGTTGGCCCCATACGCCACCGACCCGGTCCCGGCAATCACCAGCACGCCCGGACCGCCGGAAAAAACCGCCGCGTGTGCCACACGCGCATCGTGCATCAGTTCAAATTTAGCCGTGTTTAGTTGCGGCACGGCGCTCCGCAGCACACCGCCATAGCCACTCAATCCGGCAACAATAGATTCAAAACGGGAATCACCAGGCAGTTTTGCATTCGTCAGTGCATGTTGCAGCGCGTCGTGAAATGCTTCGTGAACGCGCGTAGAATGGGCGGGTTGCCCAACCTCGTCGGCGCCGCCGGCGCGCCCGCGGCCTAGAATTTTCCCGGTAGCATCGGCAACTAGCGCCGTGGTTGAACTCTGGCCGCCATCAATCCCACCATACAGTTTCACCTCGAAAGCAACTCGCGCGCAAAGTCATCGGCGGCAACCTCGCGCGCTTTGCGATCTGCAAGATGCGCGATCTCTCCTTTGTGCTCGCGGTGATGGTACAGCTCGTGGCCGATTGCAAACGCGATGAACTCTCCAATTTCATCATTGCGTAGATGCTCGATTACCCGTTTGTTGATGCGGATCTTTGGCCCGCTCGGATCATACTCCGAACGTAACTCATCCATACCCCAATCTCCAAGGTCGGCGTATTCCACATCGACACCGTAGTCCCGCGCCATTTTAAACATCGGATTCATCTCTGCGTCGGTCATCGTCGTAGGTCCACACCGTCTTTTGTAAGCGTTGCTCTAAGTAACTGCGTATCAAGATCGCGCACGCGCACTCGGGCACTGTTCGCG
>JALYIF010000451.1 GCA_030775925.1 Vulcanimicrobiota bacterium
GTGCAAAGCCCGGGCGCGGCTCGCAGCCCCCTTGGGCAGTTCCTTTAAAAACTGATCGGTGAAAATTTTCTCAACTGCTTGCACCGACGCTGCCGTCGGAATCAAATAAGTGCTTGGGAACAGATAGCCTTCGAGATTCTTGGTGCGCTGGCCATCAACCATGATCGAGTCGTGCAAGAATCCATCCTGAAACGCCGCAGCCGGACCGAGGCCCGCATCTTCCAACCGTTTAGCAATCTCGCGTGCCGTATAGCCTTCCGGGATGGTCACCCAAATCGCGATCTGCGCGCCACCGTGACCGATCTGCGTGAGGATTTCGCTCGCACTTTGATGCGCGCTGAAGCGATACTCGCCGGCGCGCACGTCAGCGGTTACATGCCGCAATTTTCCAAGCAACTTAAATGCCAGCGGATTGGTAATCACGCCTGCGGTCTTCAACTGGGCGGTAATGTCGGTAAAGGTCGCACCCTTAGGAATGACGAGCTGCGTCACATCCTTGGGAAGCGTCCGGTCTTCGTAGACCGCATTGCGGAACCACAAGCCCGCACCGGCAACAATCAAGCCGGCACCCAACACGCTGGCAATCAACAGCGAGACGAACGCTCTTCCGATGCCTTTCATGTCGCGGACTCCCGGGCTTTTCTACGGCTCAAGAACATCTCCAGAATGAGCGATGCGGCAAGTTTATCGACGACGGTCTTTCGCTTCGCGCGCGAGACGTCGGCGCCAATAAGGGTCTTTGTTGCCTGTGCGGTGGTTAAGCGTTCGTCGACGCGGTGGATTGTACCCGAAAAACGACGAGCTAAGGCCTCAACGAAGTGGTCGATGCGATCCGCTGCAATGCCGCGCTCGCCGGTCATACGGATGGGATCCCCAACGACGATCTCGGTCGCGCTGTATTCGCTGGCCACAGCCACGATCGCATCGATATCCGCCCGCAGGTTCGTGTGCTCCACCACCGTGAGTGGCAAGGCAAACCCTTCGCTCGGATCGGAAATCGCAATACCGATGCGCTTGCTGCCAACGTCGAGCGCTATGACCGTCATGAGGCGGGGTTTACGAACTCGCTCGCGTGCGCTCCCGCCTTGGGACGGCGTCCGAGGTGGTAAGCGATAATAGTCTCTGCGGCTTTAGCAACCCGGGGTCTGGCATAGAGCGCGGCTTGTTGCCCCCGGGCGGCCGCTAACCCGCGAAAGTTAAAAACATCGTCGCGGTCAAGTTCCAAGACGTTCATCCAGTTAATCCGGCATTCGACACCCGCGAGACCCCCCGACTCCAGATCCAACCATGCCGCTTGATCTTCCAGGGAGGCTCCGCAGCGCACGCACGCTTGGCAAGGAGGCGCAAGACCGAGCGCATCCAGGAGGCGCAACTGGAAACGCGGCACGAGTACCAGTTGGTCCTCGACGGAATCAAAGGCGCGCAGAACGCCGCAGAGCAGATCGTAAATTTCCGGTACCGGCATATCGCGCTCGCAAAACGTATCCACTAATTCTGCAACAATACTGGCCGCGGCAAACGCATTTGGCTTGACAATGGCATTAAAGTTCGAGTGCCGGATCTCGGCGGAGGTGATGACGTCCAGATTGCGACCGCGATGCATAGAAAGCGTTGCTTCGCTCAGGAATTCTAAGCGCCCGGACAGCGCACTCTTCGCGCGCCTGATGCCTTTTGCCACCGCATCAATTTTGCCGCGGTCGATCGTGAATAACGTCAGAATTTTGTCGGCTTCGCCCAGATTGCGAGCACGCAGGACGACGCCCGTCGTTTTGTAAACGCGAGTTGGCGCGTTCACTTCGGGAGGTTTTTGGGTCCGAACGATTCCGGCAGCAGCCCCTCAATGGGCACCGTCTTCGCGCCAGTCGGCGTCGTGAACGTTACGGCTGCCTCCGGCCCAAATTCAAGGATGAACTGACGGCAGGCTCCACAAGGCGCGGTCGTGGTATTTGCCGGCCCAGCAACCGCAATCGCTACGATGGCCCGGTATCCAGCCGACACGGCAGCAACAATAGCGGCGCGTTCGGCGCACAGCGATAGGCCATAGGACGCATTCTCGACATTCGCACCCGAGAATAGAATCCCGTCACCAACATCAACCGCAGCGCCGACTGCAAAGCCCGAGTACGGTGCATAGGCGCGAGCGCGAACGGTGTGCGCCGCGTTCAAGAGTTCTTCGGTGGAGAATTGCATTACCTAAGAAACGGGATCCGGTTGCGGTTCGAGATTCTGGTTTGCAGGATGCCCGTTAAAGTACATGCGCACGGCAAGAATGCGCTTACCGCGCGTGCGATCGACCTTGAGGCGTGTGTGCCCGTCGTCGGCTAAGACTTCATCACCCTCACTCGGCAACTTGCCGAATAAGCCAACTGTGTAACCGCCGATGGTTTCAAACTCTTCGTGCTCGAGGTGCGTGCCGAGTCGCGCGTTAACATCTTCGATGTTGGTTCCGGCATCCACGACCGCTTCGTGTGGCGATAAGATACGGATCGCTTCTTCTTCGCCCTCATCGTGTTCGTCGCGAATTTCGCCCACGATCTCTTCGAGCAAATCTTCCATCGTGACCAGGCCTGCCGTGCCGCCGTATTCATCGACGACGATTGCCATCGAAAATTTATCGCGTTGCATCTCGCGCAGCAATTCGGCAATTTTCTTATTCTCGGGCACGTGCTCGATGGGCCGTTGAAGATCGCGAAGCGGCGTCGTCGAGAGGGTGCCGTTCGCCAGGGCGATTAGCAGCTCGCGATCGTGCACGACGCCGATAATGTCGTCTTTGGATTCTTCAAATACCGGGAGCTTGGAATACCCTTCGGCGATGACCAAATCCAGCGCCCGCCGCGGCGAATCGTCCATCGATACGGCAATAACATCGCGGCGCGGCGTCATCACTTCGCGCACGATGGTATCGCCAAACTCGATGATGGAATGGATCATCTCGCGCTCTTGCTCTTCGAGGACTTTTTGCTCTGCACCGACGTTAATAAGGGTGCGGATATCTTCTTCGGTAACAAAAATTTGGCTCGCGTGAGCGGGCACACCGAACGGCCGTACGATCAAATCAGTAAGAAACAAAAATGTCCGGACCACCGGCGTAAGAATCCAGGCGATCCGTAACATCCACGGAGCGAGTCGCAACGACCACCGGTCGCTATCGGACACCGCCACCGTTTTCGGAATGATCTCGCCAAAGAGCAGAAAGATCACGGTCATAACGACCGTTGAAACCAGGAC
>JALYIF010000452.1 GCA_030775925.1 Vulcanimicrobiota bacterium
ATACATATGCGCGCAGCTTGACCGGTGAAAACTTCTTTTATGATGGCCAGACTCACCGCCGGATATTCGCGCTTCCGCTGTATCTGCGGCGAGAGCTTGACAAGAAAGGTGATACATTCTGAACACGCAAGCGTACGCCGGCAAGACGGCATTGATCACTGGCGGAGGCTCGGGTTTGGGCCGGTCGATGGCGCTCGCCTTTGCAGGCCAGGGCGCGACGGTCTGTGTGATCGGGCGGCGTCAAGAAGCGCTGGATGAAACGGTCGGGCTCGTTGCAGCGCAAGGCGGAAAAGCCTTTGGACTTAGCGCTGATGTTCGCGATGCGGCGCGCGTCCAAGCGGTTGTCGATGAAACCATAGAACGTGCGGGCAGCCTGGATGTGCTGGTCAACAACGCGGCCGGCAATTTTGTTGCCCCGTCGGAGACACTCTCACCCAACGGATTTAAAGCCGTCGTCGACATCGTCCTCAACGGCACATTTTATTGCTCGCGTGCAGCATTCGAAGGCCTGAAAAAGAGTCGTGGCTCGATTCTCAATATTATTGCCACGTACGCGTGGAGCGGCGAACCGGGCGCCGTGCATTCGGCGTGCGCGAAGGCCGGCGTTCTGGCGATGACCCGCACCTTAGCGGCTGAGTGGGGCACGTTCGGTATCCGTTGCAACGCCATCGCCCCGGGCCCGATCCATACCGAAGGCACCGACAAAAATCTGTGGTCAGTCGCCGGCGTCGTCGAAGCGATCGAGGGGCATATTCCGCTCGGGCGTCTCGGGGAGCCCAGCGACGTTTCAAACGCAGCGCTCTGGTTGTGCTCGGATCAGGCAAGCTGGGTGAGCGGCGCGGCGCTGCCGGTTGACGGGGCGCATTGGCTTTCCGGCGGCACGCTCAACTTCCGTAAAATGTACGACCAGGCCATGGCCGGAAGAGGGCTCCAGCAAACGTAATAGCCCCGCCCGCCACAATTGGAGTATGGTGGAGCTTCTGGTGCCCGGCCAGGTGCCGGCTTGGAGATTTTCGTGCAAGTCGATCAGAGCGACCAAGAGTCGGTTCGCAAGCAGTGGCATAAAGAACGCTCGTTCTTTGTCGAACTTTTAGATTTACATCTGGAAAGTGTCGGCGCGGGTGTGGCGGTTATGCGCATGCCGTATCGTCTTGAAATCAGTAACGGCACGGGCGCCGTTCACGGCGGGGCCATCGTGAGTCTCTGCGACACCGTTTTTTATATCGCGCTAGCCTCAATTTACGGCCGCGACCAGAATACAACGACGGCCGCCCTGCAATGTAATTTCTTAGCCCCGGCGCTTCCGCCGCACGATTTGATCGCTGATGCCAAAGTCATCAAGGCCGGCCGCCGCATCGTTTACGGTGAAGTGTTCGTGCGCAGTGGCGAAAAAGTGGTCGCGCATGCGACATTAAATTTTCTCAACACCTATCCAGCCGGTGACCCGAGGGGAAATCCAAAATCATGACGACATCCACGCAGGCGGCCGTGAAAAAAACCGCCCTTTATGATGAGCATGTAGCCCTCGGCGCGCGCATGATTCCGTTCGGTGGCTTCGACATGCCCGTACAGTACGGCGGCATTCTCAAAGAACACGAAGCGGTACGCAAGCGCGCCGGCTTATTTGATCTCTCGCATATGGGGCAGTTTGTTCTAGAGGGCGACGGGGTGGCGGATTGGGCCGAATCCCTCACGATCAATGCCGTTTCGACGATGAAGCCGATGCAAGCCCGATACAATATGTTTTGCAACGAGCAGGGTGGCGTCCATGACGATGTGATTTTTTACCGCCTTCCGGACCGCTGGCTACTGGTTGTGAATGCTGGGAACGCGGATAAAATGTGGGCGCATCTCAACGCCAATCTCCCGCCCACCGGGGTGAGTCTTACGAGCCTGCACGGGACGAATGCATTGATTGCAATTCAGGGTCCCGCCTCAGTTGAGATGATGAAAGGCGTTATCGATCCCGACGTCAGCGATTTGAAGTACTATTTTTGCACGCAAGGCAATGTTTACGGCAAGCCCGCCATCATCGCTCGTACCGGATACACCGGCGAAGACGGCTTCGAACTTTTTGTCGATGGTGCGCACGCGGTTGAAATTTGGAAGCGCTTACTCGAAGAAAAGCGGGCGGCCGGCCTCGAGCCCGCGGGACTTGGGGCGCGTGATGTTCTTCGTCTGGAGGCGGGGATGCCGCTCTATGGCCATGAGATCAATGAAGAGATCAGCCCCGTGCAAGCAGGCCAGCAATGGGCCATCAAATTTACCAAGCCGGAATTTCGCGGCCGGGCCGCGCTAGCCCAGCAGCAAGAAGATGATACGTACCGGCGGGTCGTCGGACTTGTGATGGGTGGTCGAATTCCCGCGCGTGAGGGCTATGCAGTGCTACAGAACGATGGCATTGTGGGAGAAGTGCGTAGCGGGTCGATTGGGCCTTCGGTCCAAAACCAAAATATTGCAACGGCGCTCGTCGATAAGGATGCAGCGGCCATCGGTACGGTCTTACAAGTTGCCGTTCGCGGCGCAAAGCACGATGCGACGGTGACCGCCCTTCCGTTTTACAAGCGTTCCAAATAATTCTCGCTTTCCTTTAAGGAGTTCATACGTTGGCGCAGCCGCAGAATCTGCTCTATAGCAAAGAACACGAGTGGGTCAAGATCGACGGGGATACCGCAACCATTGGGATCACGGATTATGCACAGAGTTCGCTCGGGGACATCGTCTATGTCGAACTTCCAAAGGCGGGCGCAAGCATAGCGCAGTTCGGGAACACCGGAGTGATCGAATCGGTGAAGGCGGTTTCGGACTTATTCACCCCAGTGAGCGGAGAAGTGCTTGAAGTGAATAGCGCGCTGGACAGCGACCCGGCGCTGGTCAACCGTGAACCCTTTGAGGGTGGATGGTTGTTTAAAGTACGGATGTCCAATACGAATGAGCAAAATCACTTGCTGAGCCCGGAAACCTATGACCAGCTTCTTGCCGAGGATAACCACTAAGCCGACCTGTCTAAGCAAGCGCATAAGAACTAAGGAAGATCATGTATACGCCCCATACTCAACGTGACATCGAGCAGATGCTGCAAGCCATCGGCGTTTCCTCACTCGAAGAACTGCTGCGGGTCGCCGACGATTCGGTCGCGCTGCATGCCGATCTCGATCTTGTGCCGGCCTTGCCGGAAACGCAGATTGCCAAGCGTTTTGCGGCCTTCGCCGATCGCAACAGTGCAACCAAAGCCATCTCGTTTCTTGGCGCCGGATCTTACAACCACTATTGCCCTCCGGCGATTATGACGCTGGCCATGCGCGGTGAGTTCTTAACGGCTTACACGCCCTATCAAGCCGAAGTCTCGCAAGGCTACTTGCAAGCGATCTACGAGTGGCAGACCTACATTTGTTTGCTCACCGGGCTGGACATCGCTAATGCCTCAGTCTACGACGGCGCAACCGCCCTCGCGGAAGCCGTGATCATGGCCATTAATGCGAACGGCCGCAAGCGCGTCCTGGTGTCGCGCGCGGTGCATCCGAACTATCGTGCGGTCTTAAAAACGTATTGCGACGGCTTGGATATCTCCATTGATGAACTGCCGATTGGCAAAGACGGCGCAACCGATCTCGGCGATCTCGAGCAGCGGCTCGCGGCTAAAGAATATACCGCCGTGGTATTGCAATCGCCAAACTTCTTTGGAGTCATCGATACGCCGCCCGCCGCCTTGCAAGCAGCCATGAAAGACAGCGGTAGCGTGCTCATCGGCGTCGTAGCGGAAGCAATGTCGCTAGCCGCTCTGCAAACGCCGGCCTCTTGGGGCGCGGAAATTTGCGTGGGTGAAGCGCAATCCTTTGGCGTCGCGATGGCCTATGGGGGACCGTACGTTGGCTTTGTTGCCACCAACAAAGATCACATGCGCCGCATTCCAGGCCGGCTCGTCGGGCGGACAGTTGATAAGCACGATAAAGAAGCTTACGTCCTGACGCTGCAAGCGCGCGAACAACACATTCGCCGCGAACGGGCAACTTCGAACATTTGCACCAACCAGGCTCACTGCGCTTTGGTCGCGACTATTTATCTCGAACTCTTGGGCAAGACCGGGTTACAGGATTGCGCCTCAGAGAATCTACGATTGTCTCGCGAGCTTGCAACCGCGGTCGGAAATGTCGAAGGATGCACGCTTGAATTCGACGGCGCGTTCTTCAACGAATTGGTGGTCAACGTGCACATGCCGGCCAAGGACGTGCTCGCAGCGCTCCAAGAGCGGGGTATTTTAGGCGGCGTTGATGTGGGACGCTTTTATCCTGAGTATTCGACTTGTATTCTCATGGCCGCGACGGAGATGACCTCGCAGGCCGATATCGATGCACTTTGCAGCGCACTCAAAGAGGTAGTTCATGTCCCAGCTCGCGTCTGATATGGCCACGCCGCTCATTTTTGAGATGGGGCAACCCGGGCGCGCAAACCGCTATTTCCCGTCTGGCCAACCATTGACGGATTTTTTACCGAGAACAGCCTTGCGTGAGGAATTGCCGCTCCCCGATAACACCGAGCTGGATGTCGTACGGCACTTCACGCGCCTTTCGCAGCGCACATTCGGGATCGATCTGGGCTTTTATCCGCTCGGCTCATGCACCATGAAATACAATCCGCGCGTGAACGATGCGATGGCAAACTTGCCGGGACTTCGCGACCTTCATCCGTTTGCGCCTGACGAGCTTGCGCAGGGCGCGCTTCAGGTCATGTATGAGCTCGAGCGCAGCCTCGCCTCATTGTTCGGCATGGCGGAGTTTTCGCTCAATCCGTCAGCGGGCGCGCATGCCGAACTCGCTGCGTTGTTGATTGCAAAGAAATATTTTAAAGATCGCGGTGAGACACAGCGGAGGACGGTCATCGTTCCGGACACCGCCCACGGCACCAATCCTGCCTCCGCGGCAATGTGTGGGTTTAAGGTGGTCTCACTCAAGAGTGATGCGCGTGGGCGCGTCGGAGTGGAAGATCTTAAGAAAGTATTGGGCGCTGATACAGCCGTTTGCATGATGACCAATCCGAATACGCTTGGATTGTTCGAAGACCACATCAAGGAAATTGCCGACGCGGTCCACGCTGCCGGTGGTTTGATGTATTACGATGGTGCGAACGCCAATGCACTGATGGGGAATGCGCGGCCAGGCGACATGGGGTTTGACCTCATGCATCTCAACACGCATAAGACGTTCACGATTCCGCACGGTGGCGGTGGCGCTGGGCACGGTCCGGTGGGCGTTGCCGCACACCTTGTTGACTATCTGCCCACCCCGGTGGTTCGCGCGAAGAAATCCGAAAACGGGAAGGCAACGCGCTTTGCGAGCGATGCGCTCACGTTCTCTTTGGATTTCGATCTGCCCAAATCCATTGGGCCAATGCGTTCGTTCTGGTCGAATTTCGCACACGCGGTACGGGCTCTCGCCTACATTTATGCCAACGGTGCCGAGGGTTTGACCAAAGTGTCCCAGCTGGCCGTGCTGAATGCGAACTACATTCGCGTCAAGGTTGCGCCGTTTTTACATACGCCTTATCCCGAGATTTGCAGGCACGAATTTGTGGCCTCCGCGCAAGAGCTTAAGAAAGAAACCGGCGTACGCACGCTGGATATTGCAAAAGCGCTGCTGGATCGCGGCTATATGGCGCCGACGGTGTACTTCCCGCTCATTGTTCCGGAATGTTTGATGATCGAACCGACTGAAACGGAATCCAAGGAAACGCTCGATCAATTTATTGAAGCGCTGCGTGAGATCGTTGAAACCGCAAAGCGCGATCCACAATCCATCATGGACGCGCCGCAACACACGGTGGTCGGCCGTATTGACGAAACGCGTGCCGCTCGCCAACCGGATCTGCGCTGGACGCCGGCGTCAAATTAAGGAACGCATATGTGCGTTCAAAGCGCTAGGCCAGTAACGCGCGCGGAAATCCTCGCATCGTTCGCGGGGGCCTCGCTGCTCGTTTTTGGAAAGCCGGTGTTGGCATCCGAAACCGTTTCGCACAGTGTTCCCTTGCCGCTGGCTCCCGCGACGCTGACCGCAGGCGCTGCCCGCGCTGAGCGCATCGTCCAGCAATCCGCCTTCATTCGAAATGCGTTCTCGCAGGTTGACGCGCTTGCCTCAGGGATTCGCGATGCAGCGCTGCGCACGGCTATACGCTCGCTCTTGCATGATCCCGTGCCACAGTATGCCGTTGCGTTACGAGCTAGCCCCAAGCGCGCTGGCCTGCGGGATGAACTGCTTCGGGCCGGTTTCATCGAAAAGATCGATACAATTGATGCCCTGCTACCGAGTGAAAACAACGATTTTTCACGCGCCGCACAACCGTTTTGGACCGCTGCGGGATCGGCTCAGGATTCTCATCACGCGTATCCAGGTGGGCTCGTTATTCATGAACTATTCAATGCTCGCGCCGCCGTAGCGCTGGCTGCGGAGTACAACTCCATCTATTTCGGCGGTTCAAAGACCATCAGTCAAGACGTTGTGGTGGCCGCCGCGCTGTATCACGACATCATGAAGACCGTGGTGTTTCAATGGGGCGATGACGGCAAGCTTAGCAGTGAACCCACGATCGCCGGAACGGGCGCCCACCACGTGCTCTCTGCGGCCGAAGCGATCGCTCGCGGGCACGGACCAGAATTTGTTACCGTCGTTCTCAGTGCGCACGCAGCACCTTCGCTTGGGGACGAAACCAAGGTTATCGCATGGGCGCGAGCCGCCGCCATGATCGCCGGCGTGGATCCGGTTGCTTTCGGATTGATCAAACGGACGGGCAAGGATTGGATGCTTGCACGGCCCGCACCAATTGAAGCCTTTATCAACAATCTCAGCGATCACGATTACGTGCTGTCGGTAAATGCGATGCACGAAGTCGCGCCGCGGGTGGATTCGATGATTGAAGCAAGATCCGGAGCGGAACGCCTGTGGGTTCGCAACGGGCTGCTTGCAAATATCAGTGCGATCCGGCTCTACGGGTTGCTTACGCGCGGCGAACGCGAATTCCAGGCCGCAGTGCAGAGCGGACTCTCAAACCTGAAGACCTAGTAGTCCGCCAAGGCCGCTTCCAGGGCACTACGCTCTGCGCATGTATCAACGTGGTTTCACGATGGTGGAAATGGCTGTTACGGTCGCGATTCTGGCCGTGCTTTTGCTGGGCGGCGCGTCGTTCGCACTTGGAATGCGTCCGATGGCAATGCGTTCTGCAGCGGCGCAGTTTGAGGCTCAGTTTCACGCGGCGCGCTCGCTTGCAGCCGCTTCGGGTGGAGCAACGATCGTCGTACAACTCAAGGCAGATCCTGGAAAACCGGGCTTTACATCCATCGTATATGCCCGGAGGCCGATGCCGGGTGCGACGCTTACCGTCTCAGGAATTCCTCCGGTGACCTCCGATTCGGACATACGCGAACGGGCCCTTGGGGCGCCCGCTTTTGCAATTTTTATTTCAAGTGCGGGCCACGTTAGCATCGAGCCGCAGTATCCCGCAATTTTCGACACGCCGAACCTTCCGGCGCTCGGACGAGAACCCGCTTGTCCCGCCGCGGGATTCTATACGCTTGAATTTAGCTCGGGTGGCGCGACCGAAAATATGCCGTTGCCTTGCCGCATCGCCGTGGCCGGTACGCCGATGCCGCTCGTGACCAATCCGCCTGCACCCGCCACACCCGCAGCGACGCCGACCCCTTAACCCACCTAAATTAACCGGCGAGTATGACAAGAAGCTGGCATGGAAGGAAAGCCCTCTTTTGGTCGTCCCTCTTGGTGGCGTTGGGTATAATTAGGGTAGTCGGAGGCGTCCCAGTGGGGCGCCTTTCCAGTCCTTAAGAGCGGACCGCGAAACGCGGTATAGGGCAAAATGCGGATAAAATATGAGGTTTCGGCCGGCGGGCTCGTGCTGCGCCGGCGTGAGTCGACCTATGACGCGCTCCTGATCGGGCGCGGGACGCCGCGCATTTGGTCGCTCCCAAAGGGGCACCTGGAGGCCAAGGAATCCCACGAGCAGGCGGCCCTGCGCGAAGTCCGCGAGGAGACCGGCTGTTGGGCCGAGTTGATTACCAAGCTCAACGATATTTCTTACTGGTTTTATATCAATCGCAGTAAGCACAAGAAATCCGTCACGTTTTATCTCATGCGCTACCTCTCGGGCGACACGGCCAATCATGACCATGAGGTCGATGAGGCGCAGTGGTTTGACATCATGACCGCGAAGCGCAATCTGAAATACGTGAATGAAAAACGCTTAGTTGATTTGGCCCTAGATTATTTGGCAGCGAACCCTGCGGCCTTCGGCGATCTGCCGGTCGTTGCTAGAACCGCAGAACAGCGCTCGAGTTGACCGTCACTGAAGTCATCCAAGAGCCTGCTGCGGACGATGGCGCGTGGCGGGTTTCTTTCGAACTCTTTGATGGGCCACTCGATCTGCTCTTGCACTTGGTCAAAGAGAAGCAACTCGACATTTCTACGGTTCCGCTCGCTTCGGTGGCCGAACAATATTTTCAATATATTTCACTTATGGAATCGATTGATGTCGAGGTTGCCGCGGAATACCTCGTCATCGCTGCTACGCTGGTCTTTCTTAAATCCAAATCGCTCTTGCCGGCGATTCCAAGTGAGTTTCAGGATGAGGATTCCGAAACGCCCGAGCAGGTCGAAGAGAAACTTCGCCAGAGACTGATCGCCTATTCGAAATACCGCGAGGTGGGCGAGGAGCTTCGCAACCGGCAATTGGATGCAAGCGCGTTCTATTATCGTGACGCCGGCGATCCCAACAGCGATTTAACGCAGCGTTATCGCATTGATCCGCAGCGCCTTACCAATGCTTTCTTGGCCATGTTACGCAACGCGAAGCCGGAGCGTCGCACAATCGCTCGCGAGCGCGTATCGTTGCTCGCGCAAATGGACTATATCATGAAAGTCGTGCGCGAGAAGGGCGAAGTATTCTTTTCGGCTCTGTGCCACGAACTCGGGCGCGAATCCATCATCGTGACGTTCCTTGCAATCCTCGAATTGATTCGCCGCCGGCGCGTTGAGTTCGAACAACCCGAACTTTTTGATGATATCCGCCTTTTCCCAGTTGCCACCACCCAAGGGACGTAATACGAATATCGTGCAAACAGAAGAACTCGCAGTTGAAGAGACCCTAGAACTGCAAGCAGAGCCCATCGAGGAGACAATCGCGCGCTTGCAGCGTCCCGTTGAGGCGCTCTTATTTGTCGCAAGTGAACCGCTTTCGATCAAGCAGATTGCCAAGCTGACGCGAGCAACTGAGATCCAAGTGGCCGCCACGTTGCAAAAAGTTGAAGCCGACTTCAACGACCGAGGCGTCGTGCTGCGCGAAATTGGCGGAGGCTACCGCTTCGCAAGCGCTCCGCTTGCGCGCGATGTAGTTGAAGCGTACTTGCTCCCTCCAAAGACCAACTTATCAACCCCGGCGCTTGAAACGCTAGCAATTATTGCCTACCTGCAACCGGTTACGAAGAGTGAGATCGAGGCGATTCGCGGTGTGTCTGCCGAGAGCGTGGTTTCCACGCTTCTTGACCGCCGGCTCGTCGCTGAAGCAGGGCGTAAAGACGTGGTGGGCCGCCCAATGTTATATAAGACAACGGCTGATTTTTTAGAGGCGTTCGGCTTGCGCTCGCTTGAGGATCTTCCGCAAATGGAGCTCGAGGCAGGCCAGCCCTTGGAGTTGGAACTGCTGACCGCGGCCATGACCGCCAACGTTCCGGAAAATTCTGAGGTGGCGGCTGCCCAGGCTTCCGACGCAGAGGCTTCGGAAAGCCGGCAAGCCGAATCAGATGAGCAATGAACGCAGACTACGCTAAGCTCGCGAACGATTTCGACGCCGGCCGAATCGGATACTCGACCGATCTGTACTCGGCAATAACGGAGTACGGCTTCCCATCCAACGGAAAAATCTTGGACCTCGCGTGCGGTACCGGGCTTGCGTCTGGTCCGCTCGCTGCCGCCGGCGCGCACATTACCGGAATTGATACCTCGAGCGCGATGTTGGAATTCGCGCGCGAAAGGCTTCCGGGAGCCACCTTTGTTGAAGGCAAGGCCGAAAAGTTGCCGTTCAAACAAGATGAATTTGATGGCGCGATTTGCGCTCAAGCATTTCACTGGTTGGATCGCCAGAAAGCTATCGACGAACTCATCCGGGTTGTTAAACCGCGCGGCATCGTCGCCATATGGTGGAAGCAAATCATGGCCGATGATCCGGTCAACATGATGCGCGATGAAGTTGCAAGCGGGCTGAAGGTTACCGTTCCCCCAAGTGGTTTGACAGGCGGCTTTCTGGAGTTTTATGGCGCCCCGTTTTCGGATCACACGTTACGAGTTATTCCTTGGCGCATGGCGACCTCGCTCGACCGCTACATCGGATACGAACGTTCGCGCCGGAGCCTCAACGATGCATTCGGCGACAAAGTGGAGCCTTACATCGAAAAACTTACCGAACGGTTACGGGGCCGTTTTGGCCCGGGCAACCCCTTGATCTCAATCGGGTATCTTCAATTTCTGTATCTTGGTAGAACGCTCTAACCTTGCGGATCGGGATTCATGTTCGCGTAGGCGGCGGATACGCTGCAGCGCTCGAGCATGCGAAGAACGCCGGATGCACAGCGCTCCAGATTTTTAGTACCAATCCACGCACGTACCGAGTTGGCCCGATCGACCATGCCGGTCTCGCGGCGTTTGCCCAAATGCGCGAAGCGGCTGGCATATTCCCGACGGTCATTCATACTTCATACCTGATCAATCTCGCGAGTGAAGATCCTAAGATCGTGACGGGCTCGTTGCGGCTGCTCAAGAACGATCTTGAGGTGGCCGCGGTGGGTTCCATCGGGTATGTAAACACGCATCTTGGATCCTATGGAAAGCGCTCGCGTACCGAGGGCTTCACGGACGCCTGCCGTGCATTGGAAGCATCGCTTGCCGACATCAAGCCGGGTGTGCATTTAGTCATGGAAAATTCCGCCGGGGCGGGGCAACTCTGCGGTGGGACTTTGGAAGAACTCGGCCGCTTTATTAAAAGCGTCGACCACCCGCAGTTGGGCGTTTGTCTCGACACCGCGCACGCGTGGGCAGCTGGATATGAAATCAATTCACAAGCCGGGGTCGATCGATTTCTTACCGAAGCCGATGAACACATTGGCATGGATCGCCTGCATATGTTTCATTTCAATGATACGCAAGTTCCACTGGGCGGAAATCGCGACCGGCACTGGCACATTGGGGAAGGGAACATCGGTTTTGAGGGTTTCCGTGCGCTGGCCTCGCATGCGGAACTTGAAGAAAAAACCGCGATTCTGGAGACGCCGGGTGAAGACGCCGATGACATTCGCAACATGGAAACCATCCGCTTAATTTTCAAGGGAGCCGCCGCACGATAATCGCGCATTTCGATGTCGATGCGTTCTACGCAAGCGTCGCCGTGCGAGACGATCCCTCGTTGCGTGGCAAACCCGTGGCGATTGCTGGAAGCAGCCGGCGGGCGGTTGTCTTAACGGCAAGTTACGAAGCCCGGCCTTTTGGAGTGAAATCCGCCATCCCGCTCTATCGAGCACTGCAAGCTTGTCCAGAGCTTATCGTCGTGGCGCCGGACCACGCGAAATACCGTGTGGTATCGAAGGAAATTTTCGATATCTTCTCTGCGCATTCGATCGCGGTTGAAGGCCTCTCGCTGGATGAAGCGTTTGTTGATTTTGGCGACATCTCAATTGAAGAAGCGACGCAACGGGCCGCGGCCATACGCGCCGAAGTTCTCGAGAAGACGCAACTCACCGTAAGCGCTGGTGTCTCGCGCGCGAAAATGGTTGCTAAAATAGCCTCAGATCTCTGCAAACCAAACGGCCTGCTGGCGGTCCAACCGGGTGAAGAGGCAGCATTTCTTGCACCGTTACCGGTCGGCCGCCTGTGGGGAATTGGTCCGAAAACGTTGCCGCGTCTAACAGTGCGCGGCATCGAGACTATTGGCGATCTTGCGGAACTGGACGACGCGCATCTGAATGCTTTGTTTGGCTCGTGGGGTACGGAGCTTCGCGACCTTGCACGCGGTCGCGACGAACGCAAAGTTGAGTCTGGGCGTGAGACAAGATCGATCTCGATCGAGGATACGTTCGAGATCGACGTGGTTGAGGAATATGAGTTGCTTGATGAATTGCGGCGGCAAGCTACCGAACTTGCGGACAAGCTCGAGCGAGAAGGCTTGTTCGCCTCGACGATCGGCATCAAGATTAAGCGCATCGATTTTAGTGTATTTGGGCGCCAGACGCATCTAGAGCAGCCGACCCGCGATGCCGAGCGAATCTTTGAAGCGAGTTCTTACTGCTTGCGGCGCGCGGCGCTTAATCGCATGCCGGTGCGGCTGATCGGAACCCGATGCGCGTCCCTTACAGTCGAAGGTCCGCTACAGCAATCGCTCTTTTCGTAGCTAAATGTGATCGGTCGACCAAACGCCGTCGGCTGATGAGGGCGCGGAGGCGAGGTTGACCAATTGCTTTCCAACCGCATTTAAAGGCGCGATCATCAAAATCGCGTCTTTGCGCTTACGCACGGATCCGCGTGGAAGAAGCTCACGCGCGTTGTGAGGAGGCAACCACCCGACGATGCGGCGCAGGTCGCCAGCCGCGCTCCGCAGGAGCGCAGGTATTCTCCCACGCCCTTCGAGATCTCCGAATCCGAATTCGTCGACAACTAGGGCATCGTGCCGGATGTCGCGTTCCCCGAGCACATAGGCAATGACGCGTTTACCCTTACGAATGACCAGATGAACGCTTTGTCCGGTTGCGCGCTCCGAGCCGTGCTGCAAGCGCATGCGAATCCAGCTCCACGCGTATGCCGACCGGGAAAACCCCCATGGTCGTTCCTTTTCGCCGATCTCAAAACACCGTTTGATGCCCGTCCAGTCGGATGCTTCAATGGTATCAACTCTGACGCGTGCTGCGGTGAGTGAATCTGCCCGTACGGAAATCCCACGGGAAGGGCATTCCCGAAAACCAAGCTGGGCGTAGAAGGCGGGGTGAATGTCCGAAAAGAGATACGCGGCGCCGGCGCCAAGCGCGCGCCCCTGATCCAAGATCATCGCAAGCATCGCCGTTGCGTACCCGCTGCCGCGATGCGCCTCGGGGGTAAAGACGGCACCGATGCCAATCGCGGCAAGTGGTGTGGCTCCCAGATGCAGCGTGCGCTCGTATCGCTTACATGAAGCCAGCAGCTGCGTGCCTTCAAATAGGCCAATTGTTTGATAGAATTTTTTGCCATACGGTGAGGTTGCGATATCCGCGGTCTGCGCAACATACGTAGGAAAATCGCGGTGCCCCGCCCACAGGGTTTCAGTCAGCGGCAGCACGTCGCGTGCATAGTCGGAGAACGGAATCGCGCTTAAATGCACGCTCCCCCTTTTGACCCGGCGGCTAGCGGTACCTAGACAAACCCGAGCGGCGGAAAATTTCCAAAGAGAATCGGATCGGGTTCGCGACCCAACCACCGGTGGAGCACAGTCGCATAGACGTTTCGGAAGTCGATATTGAATTTAAGGTCGCCGTGATCCAAGTCAGTTAGCGACGGGTGCTCGCCATACGTTCCGCCTTTGACCGAGCCACCAATGACAAATAGGGGCATGGCGGTGCCGTGGTCGGTTCCGTTCCCGGCATTCTGGCTCACACGGCGGCCGAACTCTGAAAACGTCATCGTGAGCACTCGCTCCGCGTGTCCGTGCGCCTGCAAGTCCTTGTAAAATGCTCGCAACCCGTCGCCCATATATTTGAGGAGGCGATCTTGCTGGGCACGCTGATTGACATGCGTGTCGAACGAGCCGATCGAGACGAAAACGATGCGAGTACCTGTTTTCGATCCGATAATTTGAGCTGCCAGTTCCAACTGGCGCGAGAATGGGTCGCTCGGATACGTTACGGCCGGCTGATAGGCCGCGATCTTGGACCGGAGCAAATCTCCGCCGTGATAAGCCAGTCGCGAGGTGCCTTCGATCAAATTCAGATAGGGCGATTGCCCGGGCCCCGCGCCGTCGAATAGGATGCCGGCGCTGCGTTTACTCAAAGAGTCTCGCCCGGTTTGATACGCAAACGAAGTGAGGCTTCCAATTGCGGGTACATCTACATGCTGCGCCGAGAGTGCCGCCGGAACCACATCGCCGAGGGCAACCGCTTCAAATGTGCCTCCGCCGTGGCGCGTTTGATCTCCATCTAACCACCGGCCAAGCCAGCCTGTGGAGACGAGTTTGGCCGGCGCTGCTGTTTCCCAAATCTCAGTTGCACGAAAGTGTGACCGGTCGGGATTTGGATATCCGACACCTTGCACGATCGCAACGCGGCCCTCTTTGTAGAGTTCCATGACGCCCGCGAGCGCGGGATTAAGCGCAATGCGATCGTCAACGCGCAAAACGCTTTTGGGATCGATGGCGATCGAAGGACGCGCGCGATGATATGCGTCATCTGAATACGGGATCACCGTATTGAGCCCGTCGTTCCCTCCGCCCATCTGGATGATCACGAGCACCGAGTCGTCAGGGGCTGCTCCCGGCTGACTCAGTGATTGGGCTTGAGCGGCACTTATAAGCGCGTGCGGCATCGTGCCGCCCACGACGGCTACGCCGAGTGACGATGAGAGGAACGCACGTCGCTTCATATTCATATCGAATCCTAATTCAACTGGTTAGCTGGGAGATTGAGAATGAGCGCGAGCGCACCTCGAATCCGCTCTTCGAAGTTTTCCGGTCCAAAGCGTTGCGGGTTGAGGGCGCCGGTTGCGTTCATGTATTCGATTAAGGCCATGCGCATGCTGGTGGTAAGATCGTTCTGCAATGCGTCCTGGGCCAGGTAGCCGACGACTGCTTGCGCGTCCATACCACCGGCTGCCTGGACCACCGCGGCTGCAGAGAATGGGTTGAGCTTCCGATTCTGCATGAGCGTGTTGACGAAATTAAAGCGTGCTAAAAGCGTGGTTGTGTTGATCCAGGCAGGGCCGCCGTCCCACCCTTTGACACTAGGGGGAGCCAGTAACTCCTGACCCATCCGCGCGATTGCGCCCGGGAGAGCATCAGGCACTTGGGCGATCTTGAAATATCGCAGTAGGCCGATCCCGAATTCTACCGGACTCTTCGGGACAGCCCGGTATGCGCGATCAGAATAAAAAACGTTCGACCGAAGGATTGCCCCAACCGTCTTGGCGATGTCAAAACCCGACAGCGCATACACCTGCGCAACCTGTTCGGTCAGTTCGGGTTCAGGATCGGAGTACACGAAGAATTCAAGCAGCTTACGCGCGATAAAGCGTTGATGAATGGGCTGGGAGACAATGATGGCGATAACATCCGCGCCGTCGAAGTTTCCGGTCCTTCCAAGGAATGTTTTGAGCTCGCCGTCGTGCAGCGCAGGCC
>JALYIF010000453.1 GCA_030775925.1 Vulcanimicrobiota bacterium
CACTACAATGATCCCGCAGTCGCTTCACTGAAGCCCCTGCCTGGAGCTTCAACAAATCAATGCCTGGCTCTCCTTGCGCAAATATAAATACCACACGCACCCCGCGCGCAGCGAGTTCCTCAAGTTCAGATCCTAAGTCCATCGGAAGACGTATCCGCAAGTGCCTCGCTAGATCCCGTAATACTGATTCAACAGCGAGCAATAAGCGATTAACGTAGACTTTCATCACCCGCCAAACGTTAACATTACCGGACAATAGTCGCAGCCAAGCCGCCGTCGATCGTACTCGAGTGAGGTAGACGCTCGGGTTTCTCACTACGTCCGCCAACTGCAAATCGCTGAGAGTCATTCCCTCTTGCCAGAAATAGTTTTCTGGGTTTATCAACAAAATGCGATTGACAGGCAGCGCTGCCACTGCCGCGCGCAAGGAGTGATATGCACCCGAGCACAATCCTCCCAGCGTAATATCGCTGGCGCCGTAATGGTTGCGGACAAATTCGATTGCGGCACCAACGTCGGTCAGGGCAGCGGGCGAGAACACTTCATTATCTGGCTGCCCGGGACGTTTGCCGCTGTCACCTAGCCCCGCCAAGTCCATGCGCAGAACGATGTACCCGCGCCTCGCCCAACGGCGAGCGAGCGAAACATGCATCCGATTGGCTCCGATATGGAAATCAGCGCCCGGATTTAGCAAAATTACAGCGCGGCGACGGACCTCGCCGGCGCGCGGTTCCGTAACTATTCCGAACAATTGCGCGTCGGTGCTAAAAAAGACTGGCCGTTCCGTTACCGGACCCGCCTCATCATCCCCCGGTAAAACCAAGACATTTCGTGCAAACTCCGTCTCGTCACCGAAATTCCGCTGGTGGCCAACAAAAGTCCGCAACCCTTGGGCATGCAAAAATGTTCGCAGCCAATCCTTCATAGCTCCGAGCATTTCATGCGGGATTTGAGCGAACTGCGGCGCCGTTATAAGCATACCCACTAAGCCGGGCAGAGCTAAATATCGGACCTGAGCTTGCTGCTCAGACAAAGCTGCGGCCCAACTTCGGGAGGCGGGATGGTTGTCAGCATCGATAATCAACATTTGGGAGACGGGCGGCGTCACGGTCGCCGTGAGGTCAACTTGGACTAGCGCCGCAAGTGTCGCCGCCGACAAAGGATAGCCACTGAACTCCGAAGCGTCCGCGATCGGCGCGGCTTCGGACACAGTGTCCGTGGCGGCTACGGCAGGGTTCTTACCAAGCTGCGCCGCCAACTGGGTCATTCGAAGCTCACGAACATAGCGCCGACCGTTGAGGACAGGTGCGATCAGCATAAGAGAAGACACGGATTTCGACTGCCTTGTGGCCAACACTGCGAGCAACGCTCCCATTCGAAGTCCGAATAAACAAACTCGCTCAACCCCAGTGCGCCGTTGAAGTTCTGCAATGGCCGAAAGCACGTCCTTCGTCCACACTTCGAGCTGGTTCGCCTTTGGATCGATGTCGGAAGAGTCGCCAGTACCGCAATAATCAAAACGCAAAGTAGTGACGCCTAGTTCTGCGGCTGCCTCCGCAAGGGCGCGTAAACTGGTGTGAGAACACATCACTTCGTAGCCGAACGGCTTGCAGATCAAGAGAGCAATACTGGCCGTGTACTCAGCGATTGGTTGGTGCAGCCACCCGAAAAGCATATTTTCGCCGGATTTAAAGTAAATAGGTTCTGCTGCGGTTGATCCCGACACTAACTTGGCATTATTCTGCAAATCGGCATTCATGACCAATAGGACCAATCGATAGCACGGCGCAGCGCCACAGTGTTACAACTCAGACCACTCTCCTGCGAGAACTAGTTTAACGCACAACCACTGCTGGTATGCGTGAAGCACCGCACCATTCGTTTTGCTGTGTCACGAGGCAGTCTGAATGGATACGCGGTGTGCAAGCAGTTGAAGGATGGGTGTTAACGACTGCTCGGTGACTAGCGGCCCAAAAAATAGTCGCTGCGCAGCCGCTACGTTGCGGTAGGAGTTGTAGACAGCCGCTTCATTTCACAGTCCCGCTTCAAGAGGGCGTTGATCGCATCTACCCGCTTCTGAAATTGGCTTTCAAAAGTATGCTCCTTTGCGAATTCAAAAGCGCGCACTGAATACATATCCACTCCCCTAGACTCTATCATCCGCACGATGTTTTCGACCACCCTACCCGGTTTGCCTATTGGCGAGGCATAGCCAGCGCCCGATGCCTTTAGTAAACCTCGCAACATGCGGTTATCGTAACCTACGATCGGTAATCCAGCCCCGAAGGACTCAAGGTATGTGCATGAGGGATCGTTTTGAATATGGCAGCATACAAACACATCGAAGGTCCTAGATAGTTTTACCAAGTCTGGGTAAGGAATCGCGCCGTGTATTTGCATGCGCGAATCCGTCGCGATATTTTGCATCTGCGCCTTTTGGCTCCCCTGCCCGTAGCAGTGCATTTCAATTTTCAATCCGCGCCCCAAACACTCCATTCCAACTTTGACGGCATCAACCGCACCCTTCAGTGGCTCGTATCTTCCCGAATAGAGCAAGCGCAATGGTCGATCATGGCGAGAGGCTGAGCGGTATTCCATCTCTGACTTGCTAATAAGCATATCGGCCGACATGCGCGAATCCAAATAAAGCAAACGATTCGGGTTATATAGTTTCGTTGCTTCGTAAATCGGATAGCCATTGCAATGTAATGAGTGGGCGCTCCGCATTTCAGCAATGCTGCGAATATAGTTTAAAGCGCTCCGGGCGTGCCTAATACCCTTTCGCAGGACATTTTTGACTTTACTGGAGCTCTCGGTCATTTGCGTTTGCAAATCGTACTCAAGGATCATGATGTAAGGCACACCAAATTCGCGCGCGATTGTCGCAGCGTGCAAATAATTCTCGTACCCATAGACGATTTCAGCGTCTCTGATTAAATCACGCAGCTCGGCCTGATTAGTTGAAATTCGATAGGGCAACTTAGATGTCTGTACCTCAATGGCGTCCATTATCGTTTCCCCGTCTCGTAACGGTGGATTGAACGCCGCTATTGGGGATTGGATTAAACTGGTGTAGCGCAGCATTCCTACGTGGAACTTGCGGTCGACGGTCAGCACGCCATCTCGCACGGCTGCCGGGTTCGCGTGAATCATGACTAGGGACATTTTGATTGCTACGGTTTAAGTCCGTAGATATCGAGTTCACCCGAGATGCTTGTAGCACCGAGGGCGCCTTTATTGTTGCCACGTGTGCCGACGTAGACTTTACCGTTGGCGATGGTGGGGACGG
>JALYIF010000454.1 GCA_030775925.1 Vulcanimicrobiota bacterium
GTTCGGCGCTTGCCGTAAACACACGCGGTACCGAGGGCACGGATATTCCGGTTACGATCCCGCAAGTATCGAGCGCCAAACTGGGCATCGCAGCCATCGACGTGACCCAACCCACGACGGTCGATCCTTTCAACGTGCCGCAGGGCTTTGATTCAAATACGATTTCCGCCAAGGATGCCGAAGTGCGCGTCAGCACCGCGATTGAAACCGTGGTTGCGGCTCGCGATCAAATCGGGGCCCAGGTGGTGGGCATCCAGCAATCGATTAACGACACATCGCTTCAAGCGGTGAAACAACAAGCAAGCGAAAGCACCATTCGCGATGCCGACATCGGCAAAGAAGCTGCCAATAACGCAAGAAATACGATCTTGGATCAAATTGCGACGAGCACGATCGTCTCCGTGCAGGCCAGCGAAAAGACGATGGCCACTTCGCTCGCTGCAATCATAAGCAACGGGCCGAAGGGCCACTAAGCGGGGCCACAGCCCCTTTGAAATCCCCCATGGTTGACCCGCTCGTTTATACTTGGTAGAGAGACCTCGCTAGGTGAGGCGTCTACGCAATACATAGGCCGCTGCCCGGAAACGTCGAGAGACGCCAAGTGGGTAGACCAGGCTCCGCCGAATCAAGGCGGCGCCTAACGCGGCTGAGCCCAGGCTCCCGCACGCCGCGGAGACCTGTATCGCGTGACCATTTTTTCGATCTACGAGGCGCTGCGGTCCGCCGCGTGCATACGGCACGCAAGGACCTCAGCAACGACGTAGATCGGGAAAAGGGGCATGCGAGAACTCTACGGTGCGTGGTGTCGAAGCTTGCGCGATTGAGGTACTTACGCGCATGTTCCCTGCATCAGGCGATGCCGAGCAGCGTGCAAAGATACACCGGTCGAGAAGGCTCACTGGTGTTTTTTATTTGAGAGGGGGTGTAATAGCATGGCGTTTGCAGACGGATTTATCTCCGAGATCGTCGGACGGCACGCCATAGTCGGCGGGCTGCAGATCGGCCGGGTCAGCGATTTCCTAGTGACCAACCCCGAGGATACATTTCCTCGCATCGATGGTCTGGTCGTTAAGACGCAGCGCGGCCCGCGGTTTGCGCCCATCGATACGGTCTCTGACGTTGACGCACAAGGGAACGTGACCTTAACGGTAATCCCAAGCGAGCCTGCCTTGCCCGAATCACAAGCGCTCTATCTCATCGCCGATCTTCTTGACAAACAAATCGTCGATGTTGATGGGCGCAAGGTCGTGCGAATCAACGATCTTGAGGTTGCAAATACGGCCGGGATCTTGCGCGTTGTCGCCGCTGACGTCGGTGTCAGCGGGTTGCTGCGCCGACTCGGTTTACAATCGCTAGGCCGCCGTTTAGCGCCCGCTCTGTACGACCGTGCCCCTCGCAGCATGATCGCCTGGGACAGCGTGGCGCCAATTCGTGGCGTCAATCCATCCCAGGTTCAACTCGTCAAAGAGAGTAAGTTTGCGCGCCTGCATCCCTCGGAGCTGGCCGAGATCATTAGCGATCTCTCGGCGCGCGAAGCGGCCGCGGTCATTCATCAACTCGACGATGAAACCGCGGCTGACGCACTCGAGCACCTCGACGCCGACATGCAAAAATCGATCATCCGCGACATCGGCACCGAGCGAGCCGCCGATATTATTGAAGAGATGGACAGCGATGATGCTGCCGATCTTCTTGGTGAGTTGCCCGAAGAACACCAGTCCGAACTTTTGGCAGAGATGAATGCCTACACGGCCGACGAGCTGCGGGAGCTTGTTAAATACGCCGAGCACACAGCCGGCGGCCTCATGACGACCGATTATTTGTGGATCTATCCGCACCGCACGACGGAGTCGACCATCAAAAAGATTCGCGAGATCGGGCCAGAGTCGGAATTTATCTATTACCTGTATGTGGTCGATAAAGACGATACGCTGCTTGGCGTCTTGTCGCTGCGAACGCTCCTCCTCGCCTTGCCAACGGCCTTTATCGACAAGATTATGGATACCGACATCGTCACCGTGCATCCCAACGCATCCGGCGAAGACGTCGCAGCCACGATCGCGCGCTACGACTTAATGGCCTGCCCCGTTGTCGACGATCACGGAAAAATGCTTGGCATCGTCACGGTCGATGATGCCATCGATGCAATCGTGCCCGAGGGATTTGCCAAAAGGCTTCCGCGCTTTATGGCGCGTCACCACAAACACGTCCCAGCGAGGCGGAATTAGACAGTGTCGGTAGCACAGACCGGGCGCAAGCGAAGCGTCCTTCGCTCGCTTTTATTTGTTTTTGCGATTTTGGGGCCGGGATTTGTCACGGCGTCGGCCGGCAATGACGTTGGCGGCATTACGACCTACTCGCAGGCCGGCGCGCAGTTTGGTTACCGGTTGCTCTGGGTTCTCATTCCGCTTGCAATTTCGCTCATCGTCGTTCAAGAGATGGCCACCAGAATGGGCACCGTTACCGGCAAGGGCCTCGCATCGCTGATCCGCGAGAACTTCGGAGTACGCGTCTCATTTTTTGCAATGGCCGGGCTCTTCGTTGTGAACTTGGCACTAACCGCGAGTGAGTTTGCGGGCATTGCGACGGCATCGGAGATATTTAACGTCTCGCGGTATATCGCCGTGCCCATTGCCGTCGTCGCCGTATTTCTGTTTATCTTGCGCGTTCAGAATAAAATTGTAGAGCGGGTCTTCGTCATTTTTTCGCTGATCTACGTAAGCTACATCGCATCGGCCATCTACGCGCATCCAAATTGGTCGCAAGTGTCGAAAGGGCTGCTTCTTCCGACATTCGACCTCCACAACGCGGGCTATTTGGTCATGATTGTCGCGCTGATCGGTACGACGATCTCCCCCTACATGCAGTTCTTCTTACAGTCGGCTGTTGTCGAAAAAGGCACACGAATCGCGGAACTCACGCTTGCCCGCATCGACGTTACCACCGGTTCCGTTCTTGCAATTGCGCTAGCGGGCTTTATGATTGTCGCCAGCGGCGCATCAATCTTCGTGGCAGAACAACATGGCGCAAAATTCGGATCGTTCTCAGAAGCTGCTGATTTTGCCATCGCACTCAAGCCTCTCGCAGGACCCTTTGCGGCGACCATCTTCGCGCTCGGAATTCTGAACGCGGGCTTATTTACCGCAACCATATTGCCGCTGTCAACCAGCTACGTTATTTGTGAAGCGCTCGGTTTTGAGGCCGCGGTCGACCGCCGGTTTAAAGAGGCACCGGTTTTCTTCACGCTTTTCGGCATCAGTTTGGTCGTGGGGGCGGCGCTAGTGCTGCTGCCCGGCATTCCTCTGCTCAAATTTATCTTCTATGCGCAAGTATTTCAGGGCATCTTACTGCCGCCCGAATTGGTCCTCATGCTTATCATCATCAACAAAACCAGTGTGATGGGCGTGCACACTAACTCGAGGTTAGCCAATATTATTGCATGGTCGACAGCATCAATTATTGGCTTGCTGGCCTCCGGTTACGCTATTCAGCAGCTCTTTAACGGTGGAAACTAGGGGCTAAACTCCTCCAGGCCACTGGCGCCGTTGCTCTTCTTCGTTGAAAAACACCCAGCGGTTGCGCCCCGTGCGCTTGGCGCGATACAGCGCTTTATCCGCGTTGTCCATGAGCGAGTCGATGGCATCAGCGTCGTAGGGAAAAAGAGAGATGCCGATGCTGGTGTGGATCGTGCGCTGCGCACCGTTTAAATCAAAGGGCACTTGCATAGCGCTTACAATTTTGCGTGCCATATCGGATGTGTCGGATGCACCTTGAACGATCGGCTGCAAAATTACAAACTCATCACCGCCAAAACGCGCAACGGTATCGCTTTCGCGCAGCGTCTTGCGCAGGCGGTCCGCAACCAGCCGGAGCAGCAGATCACCAGCGGGATGCCCCAGCTCGTCGTTCACGCTTTTAAAATTATCCAAATCCAGGTACATGACGGCAAAACCGCGATCGTAGCGTTTGGCCGTTGCAATGGTCTGGCGAATCCGGTCGTCAAACAGCACTCGATTCGGCAAGCCGGTGAGCGCGTCGTGAAAGGCCAGTTGCTCGACGCGTTGCTCGTGTTCGCTGCGCTCGATTGCCGTGCCGACATAGACCCCCATGAGCTGCGCGAGATCCCGGTCGGCATCGGCCAACCCGCCGGGGCGGGTCGAACGGTCGGCAAACACAATCGAACCGAAGCGCTTGTTATGTACGCGCACCTGGAGAGCAAAAAATGATTTCCAAGGGTGGCCGAGTCGCACCATTGCTTCATCCCAGGGCGGGAGTTCCAGATTTGGGATAAACAGTGTGTGCTGGTGATCGTTCAACTTGTTCGACAG
>JALYIF010000455.1 GCA_030775925.1 Vulcanimicrobiota bacterium
ATCGAGGCGGAACTCGGAGCCCTCCTTCGCCTCGATACGCTGCGTATGTATGAGCTATGCGGGTGAGATTGCCAGAACGACTTTCCCAAACTGTGCGGCGCTATTAAGATGCTCCGCAGCCGCGGCGGCCTCTTCCATCGGGAAAATTCGATCGATCACCGGTTGCAAGCCACGGCCAAAACATTCTAACATCGCGGCAAAATCTTGCGGACTGCCCATCGAAGTTCCCAAGATGTCAATGTGCTTCCAAAAAACAGAGAACGGCCGCAGCGTAGCATTGCCGTTCGTGCCACCATACGTGACCACGCGTCCACCCGGCTTGATGAGATCGACAATTCGCGCAAGCGTTTCGCCACCCGCAGACTCAACAGCAATGTCCACGCCGAAGTTTTTCGCAGCTTTATACCACTCTGGATTCGTTTTGTAATTGAGCATTTCATCCGCGCCCAGTGCTGATGCTCGCGCCAGCTTCTCATCGCTTGAAGACGTTACAATCGTGCGTGCCCCGATCTGTTTGGCGAGCAACAGGATCATCGTCTGGACGCCGCCGCCAATGCCGGGAATGAGCAGCGTGTCGCTCTTCTGCAAGCGCCCGCGCGTGATCAACGCGCGATAAGCGGTTAAGCCGGCAAGCGGCAGCGCAGCTGCCTGCGCATCGCTGAGCGCCGGCGGCTTAGCAAACACATTCTCTGCTGGAACGGCTACATAATCCGCAAAGGTTCCGTCCCGCGGCATACCGAGAATCGCTGCGCGGTCACTCCAAATATGCGGATTGGCTCCCCAGTCCAACATTGGATTGATGAGCACCGGTGAACCCAGGGCCGGCCCCGTACCATCAGCTCCGAGTGCCGCAACCACTCCGCATCCGTCGGAACCAAGCGTCCGCGGGAGATCGATTCCCGGATAGAGCCCCTGCGTAATATAAACGTCGCGATGATTGAACGCGGCATGGGTGAGGCGCACCAGAATCTCCCCCGGCGCGGGTTTGGGATCCTCGATGGACTGTAATGTCAGACTCTGTGGCCCGCCTGTTTCTAAAAGACGTACTGCTCGCATCGATCAGGCCCTAATTTCGAAATGTGAAGATGAGGCGGAAGCTCCTGGGCTCGACAAAATACCGATTGGTCGCAATCGGTACCGGTGCAGCCGAGCCGGGAGCATTCCCCAAATATGGCACACCTTGGCCGACAGCGGTGAAGCGGCCGCTCACGTCGTTCCCCAAATTTGCTACCGCAAATGTGAGGTCGGCTTTTCCAAAGCGCTTGCCGATGCCGGTATTCATTAAGGTGTAGGACCCTTGATTGAGTTCATTATTCCGGCCACGAAACACCACATCGAAGGCGCCATGCCAATCCCCACGGTGCCAATCCAATCCTAGAGACCCGACTTGTTGCGGTATTCCAATAAACTGCTGTGAATTTACCAGGAACGCACCCGAAGTCGGATTTGAAATGGTACCAGGAAAGTTGTACGGATAGGCGATGTTGAGCCCATACTGCGCGTTAAGTGTTACGGCATCAAATCGCTGGACGAAGCGAATCGCACCGCCTTCATAAACGACGTTGGCAATGTTGATTGGATACGAAAAAGCCGGCGGACCGCCACAGGAATTTCCCGGATAAAAATTCTCGATGGGATCGCGCAAATTCGTTCGATACGCAGAAACGTCAAGATTGGAAACGGCCGACAACTTGCGACCGTATCCAAGTTCATACTCGGTCGCATGCTCGGGTTTTTCGTTAGGATTTCCTTGACCAACAATCACGCAATCAACGTTGGGCGGAGGCAGCGCACTGGCCGGGAACACGTAGCGTTCAATCAGCAGCGGCGCGCGAAACCCGGTGCCCACAGAGAAGCGCAGCGCGCTCGAATCGTCCAAGTCGTAGCTAACTCCGAAGCGCGCATCCAGGCTGGATCCAAACGACGTATAGTTTGAGAGATAGGCAGCACCGTTCAAACGCAGGCGCGACGATGGCTGCGCCGCCCCTCGTACGAACCAGGACGCGATTCTTTGGCTCTGCACGCCGTCGACCCCATTCTCGGTCAGCGATTCGTTGCGAGCATATCCGCCGAACGCGAACTCCGAGCGCTCAAACGTTCGGCCCCACGACAGCGAAACCGTGTTGCGTTTGTCCTGATGGCTCACATCGTACAACGAATTCGCTCCGCCGGTATAGTCGACGGAATTATTGGAAACGGCAACGTCGGCGGCCAGTGATCCCGCACCCAGCGATGCGCGGCCATGAAGATCGTAGGCGCGAACGCTTTGCGAAAACTGTGTTGCGCCAGGTCCAATAAACGCATTAAGTTGTGCGCCGCTCACATC
>JALYIF010000456.1 GCA_030775925.1 Vulcanimicrobiota bacterium
CGATAAGTGCGTCTCCGCCGTGCCCAGCGTCGTCGATGACATTGAGCCGGCTTGCCGACCACTCCTGTGAAAGTTTCCACGCGGTGTCAAGCGGGCTGCTGATATCGTAGCGACCGTGGATGAGAACGCCGGGGATGCCGTTTAGAATAGATGCATTGAGGAGAAGCTGATTTTCTTTCAGAAATGCATCGTTACTCCAATAATGCGTTACTAAGCGCGCAAACCGGAGCCGGAATTCGGCACTCTCGAAGTTTGGGTTTGGCTTGTTTCCTGGAGCCATGGAAACGTGCGTATCTTCCCAGTCGCACCAGGCACGCGCCGCCTTTTCACAGACGGCGACGTCTGGATCGCGTAGAAGTCTGGCGTACGCGTCGACCAATCGCATCGACCGCATTGAATCGGGCACTGCTCCTGCGAAGCGGTGCCACTCTTGTGGAAAGATGCGGCCAACGTCCTGGGTAAGCCACTCCACTTCACGCCGCGATGTCGTTGTCACCATAGCGAGCACCATGGCGTTAACTCGGCTTGGATGTGCCTGCGCATAGGCCAGCCCCAGTGTGGTTCCCCAAGACATACCAAGGACCGTCCAACTGTCAACGCCGAGATGTTCCCGCAGTAATTCAATGTCTGCAATAAGGTGCGCTGTGGTGTTCGTCTGGAGATTGACCTCAACATGGCTCGCGAGCGGCCGGCTCCGCCCGGAACCACGTTGATCGAAAAATACCGCGCGAAATGCGCTAGGATCGAAGAAGCGCCGTTGTCCTGGCGAGCACCCTGATCCAGGCCCGCCATGCAGAAAAATCGCCGGCTTCCCGAGCGGATTGCCGCAACATTCCCAATACATACGATGCCCGTCGCCGACATCGAGCATTCCGCTCTCGTAAGGTTCAGTCATGTCGCATTTTTCATGACACCCATTTTTAGGTAAGGCATTGCCGCTTTCATTTCGTTCGGTGGTGGTACTCCTCTTCGCGGCTTTCTCTCTGGAAATACCGTACGAAGCCCTGGAAGGGTACATCGCCACACGAGCGCGCCGATTGATCTACGACTACCCCACTAGTGTGGGGTCGGCCTGAAGGCGCCTCAGCGGGGGTTGTCGCGCGCGGCCTCCTTGGTTCCTCGGCTTCCGACAGACGAGCAAAGGTTGTACGAAACTTTAGCGCACCCAACGTGCTATATGGTGCATGCAATCCAACGCGGTGATGAAATCCCATCTTAGAGCGGTGAGCCGAAGAGCGCTGGCGGCGTCCTTGAGACAGATAGTATTGGCGACAGCCGTGGCCGTTTTGATGCTTTTGTTCTGGCGTCCGGCAGATGCAGCCAGCTCTGTAAAGATTTTCCCAAGGGAGCCTTTTCAGGAAAGCGCTCGCGTAGGGTTTAGTTCGAACTTTGACATCATCGTTGTTAACGGCGAACGCCAACCTGTCACCATTTCCGAAATCGCCGTCACTCTTGTTGACGATAAGGGGCATGAGCTCTTTGAACGGCGCATCGACGGGAATGGGTCAGCTCCGACCATTGACACAATCGGTAAGCGGGTTCTTCAGCCCGGGCAGGAGCGGCTATTCTTTAACCCCTTCCCCGTCGCTCCTCGTGACGTACGCCCCTCACGGGCCGACGTACGCGTGACATTGGTGGTCAACGGAAAGACTGCTTCGAGAAGCAGATTAATCGTGTTGGAAACCTCCGTGGGTTTTCAGTCGCCGCCTCGCGCGGCCCAGGCGCTATCGTTCCCGCTCGGGGGGCGAGTCTTAGTCTGGGACGGGCACGATCTTATGTCGCATCACAGAAGATGGGATTACGCTTTGCCCTTCCTACGCTCCCTAGGTTTCCACTCGAACGGCATGCGCTACGCCTACGATCTCGTTGACATAGACGATAAGGGGAATCGCTTCCACGGCGATCCAAATCGAAACGTTAGTTACTTCAGCTGGGGTCAGCCCGTAATGAGCTCCACAGCCGGCGTTGTAGTGGACGTTGAAAATAAGCGGCCCGATGACGGAAGTTTCGATCCAAAGACTTTCAAGGCCCGGCCGAACCTGATGTTTGGAAATTATATCGTAACAAAGTATTCGAACGGAGTTTATGGCCTGCTCGGTCATCTTCAGCGTGGAAGCGTCAGAGTCCACGTAGGTGATCATGTCGTCGCAGGACAGGTCATAGCGGCGGTCGGCAATTCCGGGACTTCGGAGTTTCCGCATCTACACTTCCAGCTCATGACTGGTCCAACGATGGGATCCGAGGGCGTCCCTAGCACGTTCCGCGATTTGACGCTGATCCGAGGCCGCTACCGCCTTCCCGATCCATCCGGAGACTTGGATAGCGGCGACGTGGTCGTCCCTCGCTAACGCACTCGTAAACCTTGGGCATATTGGGGCCATAGGGCCATAAGGCAGTGAAGTGCCAAGAGTGCAGCCTCAAATGCCAAGTTGTGCTCGGAAGGGCGAAGCCGGCTGCGAGCAACGAGGCCCGCAACCTTACTCAGTCGGCACCTACAACGGTCTACTAATTTTCTCTGCCCGCGAAGTCCGCGTTAACTCCGATTGTCCGGTTGTGGCGTCGCACTCAGGAAGCGGCCCACGAACGCAGAATACGTTATCCATGGTGCGATTTATTCACGGACTTTCCGCTTACAGCGCACAGCCCATAAATTAATTTGTTCTAAGCGTTTGGGATTGGCTGCATTCGGTGGGTCACAAACCTACTTACATAGAATGGCGCGCATACGGCAGCCAGCGCTTCTTCCTGGGAAACCGAAATCGGAAGTACGTCAAGCATCTGCGATGTGTCGAAACCCTTCTGTCGGAATAATGACATAGCCTCAAAAACAATCTTTTCGTGCACCATGTTATCGCTGAATTTGATGCACAATACTACAACCGGAGCGCCGTCTGTGATGAAGTGGCTTGCCAACGCCAAATAGGCGCGCTCAACAATTGGCTCGGCGCCAAACGCGGAAGCCCAATCAGCCTTTAGCTCATTTTCGATCGGCCCTTCCTTCGGACCAATGAAGTTGAATGCGGCCGAATTTAGTTTCGCATGTGGCACGTTTTCATTCTGGGGGTTACCGCCACGGAGACGCGCCAGAAGCTTTTTTAAGATCATTCTTGGCAGCCAATTCGTAATGCGGAGTGAAGCTCCGCTAAGCGCAGGTTACGCTCGCTAGGAGCAAGTACTTGAAAACCGCTATGCCCATTGTCGAACATCCTGGAAGGCCAGCCGACCTTAAATTTTCCGGATTCAGCTTATGGATCGAACGCCGGCAGTTTCCTGACTCAACTGACACCGACGACGGAAACTGGCTCCAAGTCCGTGCGTGCTATCGCTCAAGCGGCGCCATGGTGAATGTGTGCGGCCCAATTATCCAGACAAACGATATCCGAGGGTTTGCGGCTCAATGCGAGGTTATGCACGCGACCCTGTCAGGCACTGCGGAGTTGGCACCGCACGAGCCCAATTTGGAAATCACGCTGAGTGCATCCAAACGTGGCCCTGCACTGTGAACTCGGCTTCCCTCGGCCAACCGTGAAATTCATTCACAAAACACGCCTGCACTGCTATTGCCGCAGATCTTGTATGCGCGTTACTCTCTATACGTCGCAAACGCCAGTCATGCAACATCGTATCAATGTTGGCCATCACGCCGCTATCGTCTGCGCGACGTTCCAAAGCCTCCTCCGATTCGCTGCTACTGAGGCACCCGAACGTGCCCGTTAGCTCGTTCCTGGCCACAACACTGGATAAAGGAGGGACATGGGAGGCCCTGCCAGGATTTTAGTGCACGTCACGACGTTAGTGAATAACGCGATTCAAGGTCATATGGCGCAAATGGAGATTTAGATTGCTATCTTTGGCTACATTCGCCTTCGTGGCGGCCCTTTCACAAATGGGTGAGCAGACGGTTCACGTGAAAGCCTACGGTTGTAACTTTAATGGATCCGAGGCCGTTTCGGTTCTAGCGCAAAATGACCGTCTGCTTCACGAACGACGCCGGATGCGCGTGCCAGCCACCGTTGAAACCGACCATTCCTTACAATTTACTCTCCGGTTGCCCCCGGGGTCGTTCGATATCAAGTTTGAATCGCAAGGCGAGCACAAATGTGAATCAGGTGGGGAGGGGCTTACAATCCTTCCCGGACATGATCGGCACATTGTGACCTCATTGCGGCAGCTTTCTGAACATCCCAAAGAGCTTGCTTGGGTACGAGATTGGCACGAAGGAAAATTCTTTGCTGGCACACTGCTGGGCCCGGGCTTAAGCGTAAGCATTGTCGCTATTGACCGCGCAGGCTGCCCAAACAGCACGGATCCAGAGCACGCTGCCACAATCGACGGCGACGCGTATTATGCCGGCTATATCTCAGGAAAACATACATTTCTAAAACTAAGGTCCAGCGGATTTGACGTTCTGTATATTGCCCTCACCGATGCCTCGAACATGAATTCATACCATCAATATTTAGTCCGCGACGTCACCCTGGACGACATTCGCACACTCACGACTCACGAGACGAGCGACAACCAGTGCATTGCAACACCAACCGGTGCATCTTCAGACTTTGCAAGCTGAACGACCACATCACGGAGTCCGACTGATCAACGGCTGGATCGAAGTGCGGGAACGCTCCTCGGGAGGGCCACTAGGATTTGAAATAGGAACACCTTAGCGAAATGCCACAAAAACATTTCGTGGCATTAAGGCAACATATTGGCGGGAAAGTGTAGGAATCGAACCTACCAGCCGACTTGCGCCGGCCTCAGCGGTTTTGAAGACCGTGCGAACCACCAGATCCGTACTCTCCCATGGCGTTACATGCGCTTTTGCCGTGAAACGCCTACACACCCTTTCGATAGCAGAGTCGCACGCTAAGCCTAGCCGTTGTCATTGAATGCGACGCACGTGGTAGCCAAGTTTCTCCAAATCCGCTTGGACGCTTTGGGTGCCGGCAAGATGGGCAGCACCGACGGCCATAAATGAAGTCCCCGGCTCTTTAAGGCGTTGCTGGATCTGCTGGGCCCAATCGGCGTTCCGGCGCACTACGAGCGTATCGTACAGGCCCGGAACGCTTTTAAACATGCCTGCCTCGGTCAGCGATGCAAACCGATCGACGTCGCCGGTTGACCACGCGTTCACGAGTCCATCGAGCATCGTTGAAGTAGTTTCCACTTGGTCAAGGGTGGCATCGAGCATCGCGACCTGCTGATCTGTTGGCAAGTCAGCAAAGAAATGCAACTGCTGTTCGAGCGTTTCAAAACCGTGAACCGGTTTCTTCTTTGCATCGAAGGCCGATTTCAGTTGAATATCAATGCCGCTCTTGGGGTCATAGCCGGATCGAATTAACGGCAACATCGAAAACGTTACGCTTGCGAACCACGGTCGAAACGGCTCAAAGGGCGCTTCGCCTGGCGCCCCCAGGAGTTTAGCGGCCTTGTCGACGCGCGCGAGATCCGGGGCTGAAAGTTTCGTCGAGAGCGGATGCGTCGCGTCCATACCCAGCGAGCGCACCAGCGGTGCCGCCGCTGCGACGTCGTCGGCGTTTGCGACCTCGAGCCACAAGTCACCACTATCGGCAAGGGCTTTATCAAGATTGGTTGAGTGCCACATAAGTTGTGGCTTCATAACGTGCACGGTCCCGAACAAGTACACTTTGGCGTTCGGCGTTTCGACAACCCATAATGCCGGATCAGCTAACGCCGTTCCGACAGAACTTAAAAACAGCGCGCAAAAGGCAGCGATCAATTTTAATTTCAACCTTCGTTCTCTCCCGCGACCGATGCATTTCCCGCATCAGAACACATGCGCTCGGTGTCATTACCTGTGCTGCGGAAACCGATGATCACCGCGAGCGCCGCGAGCCCGAGCCAGACGCTACTAAAGGCATCATGGTGGACGAACGCGACCACGGCCGACAGCGCGAATAGCGCGGCAGCTACAAACCATAGATAGCGGGGTTGCGGATTACGATTGTTCATGTGAATCCTCCAAATCGTGTGCGAAAGGTACCGAGGTATGCGTGAAGAGCCGGAGGCGTCCGGTCGGAGTAGACGCTCGCTCGAATCGAGAAATAAGCGCATCGAGTTCTTTAAGAAATGCTGCGTGCGCAGACGCACTTAGTCGAAGGGGAACTTTTCGGAACCGCACCCCGTCGGCTTCGAGATCATAGTTTTGCGCCTCCGTGTATCGCTCAAAATCTCCGAGCATCGAAGTCACAAATGTTGCAAAGTGCCGGCGGAGCGGCAATCGCTTTAGTTTGTTTAAGCCTTTGCGAGGGATGATAGCCTTGTCCCGATTGACGGAGTATATCCGCTCCGCTGGCCCCGGCCGCCCCGAAGGCGGACTCTCGATGAGCAGCAGCCCCGAATCCACGAGCACTTTCAGATGCCGGTAGAGGGTCGCGGTCGGAACGTCTGACATTGCGTGTGAAATTTCCGCCGCCGTTCGGGCGCCCGCCTCAAGGATGGAGATGATCCGAATCCGGGCGGGATGGAACATCGCCGTCGGGCCCCCAGCTCGTTTTTTTGTTATTCTCATTTATGATAATAACTATGCCATACGGCTCCCCCGCGTGTCAAGGGCCATAGAACTCAAGCGCCGCGGCCCCGTTGGGCGATTTCAATCTCGCGCCGGAGTAAGCCAGCAGCAATATTGGTTTCGAGAAACAGAGCCAATGTCCCGAGCAATAATAGGATAGCGCCGCCCACCGTCAAGGTTGTGGCAAGCCAAGGAATAGTGTCGTGAATAAAATTATCTAGCCCGATCGCTAAACTGGCCATGACAAACAGTCCAATGGAAGCATAAAATATGGTGAGCGCCCGTTCGGTCAACGTTGCGCGAGTACGATAATCTTGTAAGAGCTTGTTGTAGAGATCCGCTCCCCACAGATCGCCGTTGCGTACGCACTCTTCCATGCGATCCATTATGGCGCGCGCACGATCAAAGACCCGGCCCACGCGCGTCAGCGTTGAACTGACCAAATTTCCCGTAGCCAGAATTAAAATCGCTGGGGTGATCATTGCAGAAATGATGCTTAGCGAGGACATGAGGTGAGGTGAAAACAGATTGTTACCCATGATCGATTATTTCCAGCCCTGCGCGTATCGCACCGCTTGCCGGCAAGCACGACTCTTAAGAATTTGAACGCAACCCCAACATGAAGTCTGCAGTCTCGTGAATCTCCAAGTCGGGCTCGTCAAGATTATGCAGATCCAACACGGGGACAATTTGGCGCTCTGCAAAATTATCGAAATCTTCACGCGACTCCCAGACGTCCACGACGCGCAGCCCTCTGGGCGTCCGATTGGACCAGTGGAACAGGAGCCCTTTGGGAGTTCCCATGACCTCGGTAGATGCTAACTGCCCGAGAGGCGCTACACAATGATAGATATGTCGTGGCGCGCGCTCGTCGCGAAAATTCATGATGACACCAATTGGCATACCCTTAGGCTAGCGCACCAAGATAAAGCCTAGCTTAAGCCACGCATACGATCAACTTATGCGGTCTTAGGCATTTTTGATTGTTAATGCGAACTACTTTCCGCTACTATTGCCCGATGAGTATTCGCCGAGCTGTCTTTGCCCTCGCACTTTCCGCAACAGGATCATTTCTCTGCCCGATTCCCGCCACTGCCTCCGATCCGATGGTACCGATGCAGTATCTCGTTGGCAAATGGACGTGTAACGGGTCTTTTCCGGCTAGCGGGAAGTCGATCGCGTCGACAATCCGATTTGATCTCGACCTCGGCGGCGCCGCCCTCGTTAAGCACCATGACGATCTCGCTCCTGGATCGTATCACGCAATCGAAGTATGGGTGTATCAACCTGACTCCAAACACTATGCGCTAACCATCACCGACAATTTTGGCGGTATCCGGGGCTTTACATCCGATAGCTGGCAAGCTCAAACACTGACCGTTCAGGGTAACGCCGCAAAGCCAGCCGAGAAATTTATTTACACGAACCTCTCCCCCGACACCATGCGTGTCGACTGGGAGATTGCGCGCGATGGAGCCCATTTTGTCCTTGGCGACACGCTGGCGTGCGCGCGCGAGCGAGGCCCAAGCTAGCTCGCCGCACAACCCTCCATGATGTCCTTTTCTTTAGCCGCACTTCTCGCGGAAAGCGCCCTGCGCTATCCAGACCGGGCCGCGTTTAAGCTTGGGCCAGACGAAGTCGTCTATCGCGACTTGTGGGAGCAAGCGCGCCGTTACGCAACAGTTTTTGCCGCGCATGGTGTGAAGGCCGGCGATACGGTCGCGCTCATGATGCCCAATGTCTTCGATTATCCGCGCGCCTACTACGGCATCCTGTGCCTCGGGGCCATTGTCGTACCAGTCCACTCACTCTTGCTCGCCGATGAAGTTGCCTACGTACTGCAAGACAGCGGAGCGGCGTTGCTTGTGGTGGCCGACGTCTTCACCGAAGGCTCACAGGGCGCTGTAAAACTTGGCATCCCGGCGCTGCGCACATCAACACTTGCAACGATGGCTGCACAAGCCGATCCGGTTGAAAGCTATCTAGAACGCGACCCGCAAGATGACGCAGTGATTTTGTACACGAGTGGCACCACGGGACGTCCCAAAGGCGCCGTACTCAGCAACTACAATATTTCGATGAATGTTCAAATCATCGTGAGCGATCTCTTTGCGATTCAACCGGATGACCGGCTCCTGGGTTGCCTCCCGCTATTCCATTCGTTCGGGCAAACCACCGTGATGAATGCCGCGATCCGCGCCGGCGCGTGCGTGATCCTCATGCCACGCTTTGAAGGCGCGACAGCTCTAGATCTGCTGGTTACGGAGCAGATAACGCTCTTTATGGGCGTCCCGACGATGTACCACGCACTCTTAGAAGCGGCCAAAAATGACACGCGTCGGCCGAATGCATTGCGCACAGCCGTTTCGGGCGGATCGTCGCTTCCCCGCGTCACGCTCGAAGCATTCGAAGCAACGTTTGCCACACCCATTTATGAAGGCTACGGCCTCTCAGAAACATCTCCGGTCGCCTCATTCAATCAAGATATTTTTGGACGCAAGCCGGGAACCGTCGGCTGCGGCATTTGGGGCGTTGACTTGCGCATTGCGCGCGCGGAAATTGAAGATCGTCTTGAATTCTTGCCGTACGGCGAAATCGGAGAAGTGGTTATCCGCGGGCATTGCGTGTTCAAAGGATATCTGAACCGGCCGGAGGCAACCGCGGCGGCTGTTATCGACGGATGGTTTCGCAGCGGCGACTTAGGAACACAGGATGCGACAGGCTTTGTTACCATTGTCGACCGCAAAAAAGATATGGTGTTGCGCGGCGGCTACAACGTCTACCCACGCGAAGTCGAAGAGGTGCTCATGCGTCACCCGGCCGTTTCGCAGGTCGCGGTCATCGGACTGCCCGATGCCGTTCACGGAGAAGAAGTCTGCGCGATCGTCGTACGC
>JALYIF010000457.1 GCA_030775925.1 Vulcanimicrobiota bacterium
TGGCAACCGGTCTCGAAGAAGCGTACCTTCAGACCGATTTGGCCGAAGAGGCCGCTCGAATCGCCTATTTTAGCAGGCTCAGTGAAGGCGCTCCGTCTGCGGCTCACTAAGAAGAAAATGCCTTGAGTTACCGTCTACTTCCGTTCCACCAGCGACTCTCTAATGCGTTAACGCACGACGAGTTCCGGATCTATTATCAGCCAGTCGTCAGCCTTCAGAACAACAACGAAGTTGTGGGAATGGAGGCCCTCTGTCGCTGGCCGCAACGTGACAACACGATGACGGCACCGGATCAGTTCATACCTCAAGCTGAAAATAGTGGGTTCATTATTCAGCTGGGCGAGTGGGTGATGCGCACCGCTTGCAAACAAGTCAACACGTGGCAAGAGCAATTCGGTCGCAAACTGCGCCTGGCCGTGAATCTCTCAAGCCGTCAATTCCTTCACCATGGCCTTTTTGCGATGATCCAAGATGCGCTGCGGCAGTCTAAATTAGATCCTCACGATCTGGATTTGGAGATCACTGAAGGTGTCGCGATGCACAACGCGGAGGACAGCATCGGCGTTATGCGGCAGATCAAAAGCATCGGATGCGGACTGTCGCTCGATGACTTCGGCACCGGGTATTCTTCGCTGAGTTATCTCAAGCGATTTCCGCTGGACTTGCTTAAAATCGATAAATCGTTTGTGCGCGACATTCCGGCGGACCAAAACGATATGGCGATCGTCTCGGCGATCACGGCGATGGCTCATGCACTGAATTTGGGAATCATTGCCGAAGGCGTTGAGACCCAAGCCCAAGGCGATTTCTTACGCGACTGCGGCGTCGCATACGCTCAGGGGTACTACTTTGGGCGCCCTCTGCCCGAATCTGAGTTCGAAGAGATGCTCAGTGGCCTCGGCAAGCAGGCACCGCGCACCACCGCCTAAAATCGAGGGGGCTGACCGCGGAGAGGTGGCAGAGTGGTCGAATGCACTCGCTTGGAAAGCGAGCAGACGTGAAAGCGTCTCGGGAGTTCGAATCTCCCCCTCTCCGATGTCGCGTTCGCGCATCCTGCGCTGCGACAATGTCCCGGCGTCCATGCCGGGCCGAATTCGCCGCGCCAAACACTGTTTGTCGCTTTCGCGCATCCATGCGCTGCGAATATGTCCCGGCATCCGTGCCGGGCCGTAGCCGCCGCCGCAAACGTTGTGTGAGATTTCGTGCTAAGGCGATTGCGTGTTAGATGACGGGGGTGCGGTCCGGTGATAAGGTTAGTCGCCCCAACGCATGCGAATCGAGACGCTGCACCGTTGCGAGAAGGTCGGCCGCCAAATAAGGCTTTCCAATGGTTGCCGCATAGCCTTCAAGTTGTTCCAAGCGCTTGGCACCGATAATAACGACGGGCACGCTCGCGGCATTTGCCGCATCAAGGAAGCGCTGCACGGTGGGAAAACTTGTCCTGAACGTCTCGACGTCGACGACAGCCAAATCATAGGGTTGCAAATCCAGTTCGTGCTCGAGATCGCGCCAACTTTCGCAAACCTTGACGGCGTAGCCATTGGTTCGCAATGTGTGCGCTGTGAATGAACGCACATTCCCTGCATGATCGCCCAGCAGAATCCGTCGCCGTTGTCCCGTGCTTCCGGCGACAACGGGCAAGCTCACGATAAACGCGCTGCCCTCATCGAGCGTGCTCTCGGCACGGATCGTTCCGCCGTGTCGCTCCACAATTTGGCGCGTTAGGTAAAGACCAAAACCAGTTCCGGGAATTCCCGAGGCACGTGCGTTGCTGGCCCTTGAGAAACGCGTAAAGATGCGATCCAGCTCGCCGCTCGGAATGCCGATCCCGCTATCGGTGACGCGTAATTCGATACGTTCGCCGATGCGGCGCAGGCTGACCTTAACTTCGCCACCGCGGGGTGAGTATTTCACCGCGTTGCCGATGAGGTTATCAAAGACTTGCCGCAGGCGCGCGCGATCGGCTTTTCCTCGGACGCTAGCAGGGTGCGCCTCGATCTTGATGGTTCGCTCCTCTTGAAATATTTCGGCGGCTTTATGCGCTAGCGCCACATAATCAATTGGCTCGATAATGAGTTGGAGATCGTTTTCTTCAAGGTTGGACATTGCCAGCGTATCGTTGGCTAAACTGCTCAAACGCTGCGCCGAAGAGATAATGGTATCTAGGAAATCCTGTTGCTCGTCGGCGGGCAGCTCTTCCGAGCGCAGTAATTCCGAGAAACCCATGATTGAAGTCAGCGGGCCGCGGAAATCGTGCGCCAACATAGCAATAAGGTCGCTCTTAGTTTGATTGAGTTCAATAACTGCGGCGCGGCGGTCTTCGATTTCTTCATACAACGCCGTATTTTGGGCCGCGGTTCGGTAATTTTGCACGAGCAACTGCAAAGCAAGAATTACGTTGCGCTCCAGATTCTTCCCGAGCGCGCCTGCATTGATTTCGACAACGGCGCCGGGCGCATCCGCCGACCCTGCGACCGCAAAGGCAGCGCGGTGACGGGCTCGATCAACGACGGGCACTTTTGAAGTTGACGCGCGCTGCAGAAACGGGTCGGCGGTAGCAAGGAGACTTACATGTTCGACCGGTTTTATTCCCGTCAAAGATTCGATGCCGCTCAAGAACGTCGAACGCAGCGACGCGGAGCTGAGAACACCGAAGAGTTCACGCGAGATTTGCATGAGCGCCGACAGCGTTTCATTGTCGCTTTGCAACTGTTGTTCGTGCGTTACCATATCGCTCACGTCACGCTCGATTGAGACGATATGGGTCGTTTCACCCCGGAAGTTTTTGATGGGCTGCGCGCTAATCTCGCCCCAATACGCCGACCCATCTTTCCGATAGACGCGTAATCGCGTTCGGGCGGATTCGCCACTGCTTAAAGCGGTGCGGAAATGCGCGACGGCCTCCGCGTCCGTTTCGGGGCCCGTGCCGGTGGGTCCGTTCATCAACTCTTCCCGCGTGAAACCCGATTCTCGAACGGTTGCATCATTGACAAACACAACCCGGAATGCATTGTCGCGATGTGGATCGACTTCGTAGACAATGATACAATCGTTGGCCGCTTCAATAGCAGTCGAGAGCACCGTTAACTGTTGTTGTGTCTGGCGACGAGCCGTAACGTTACGGCCGACCGCAATCCAGTGCATCGGCGCGCCTGATTCCGGATCCGTAATCGGACGGCCATTGAATTCAACCCAAAACGGAGTTCCGTCTTTTCGATAAATGACGAATTCGTAGCCGCAAGGCTGGGTCTGGTC
>JALYIF010000458.1 GCA_030775925.1 Vulcanimicrobiota bacterium
GGGTTGCGATGGCTGGCCATCATGCTCGCTCCGATCATGCCGGTGAAAACGCGTGAGATGTGGCAGCAGTTGGGCCTGCAAACCGGGATCGAGGATGACTGGGCGACCTCGCTTACCTGGGGTAGGCTGGCGGCCAATACCCAAACCACGGTCGGCGATGCGTTGTTCCCGCGCCTTGAGACGCTTAGCGAATAAGCCGAAAGACAGAGAGTGAGCTTTTCCCGGCGGAGTCTATATCAAGGGGCCCGCTTGTGCATGCTCGCATGCGCCGTGGGGATTTTTGCCTATGCTTCCCCTTCGCAATTCGCGCGCTGGTCGCACGCTGACTGGGTTACACACGGTGTTCTCCTTGCGATGTTCGCGGTATTGCTCCAACTCGGCGTTCCGTTTTTGGCATTTCGCAATTTTGGCCAACGGGAGGGCGATCAGGGCAGAATTTGTTTTGATGTTCCGCTCTATGCCGTAAGCTTCGCCGTCTTCGGCTGGTTTGACACAGCACTCTTGAGCTTCCTGAGCCACCTTTTGACGACCGGCAGTGCGCGCCGGTATACCTTCACAGAACGCCTTCTGGTCGCCTCGACTCGCGTTCCGTTCTTCTGTCTTGCGGGCCTTATGCGTCCGGTCTTCGGCGTGCTCCCGTTGCAGCTCTCAGCAGCAGGCTTCGGCGCATTTTTTATCATGAATGCCCTTTGGATCGCCGCCTTTATTCTTGTGTGGTTTGACAGTTTGACGGCTCTGCGCACCGGGAATCCCCTCCGTAGCGTCTGGCGTCTCCATGTGCGCGATGGCGTGTTGTGGGCATTGTTCGCCGCCCAAATTGTGTGGGGCTATATCTCGTCGTTGATCTTCGTGCGCGACGGCGCGATTCTCGGGATCGCAACCCTGCTTCCGCTCGTACTGTTCGCTGCCATTCTACGCGCACTTCATCAGCAACGCCTAAGTGTGCATCGCTTGACCCTCGCGCGTGATGCGGTGCAGGCAATGCTCGGCGCTCGCGATCCACTCCCGCACATTAATTCCATTCTTTCCTCCGTCCATTCCGAACTCATCAAAGAGACCTTGCAAATTTTGGTGTACGCCGGAACCGGAAGCGACGTTTGGCAAAGCGTAACAAGCCTTGGGCCGGCGCCCGATGATGCCGCGCAGCAAGTGCGGCGCCATGCTATTCGCGGTTTGATTGAATCCGATCGTAATAGCTCCAGCGCATCCTCACGCGAGCATGCCGTCGTCGCATTCGCGGCGCGTGATTCCCTCGGACGGCTGTTAGGCGTACTGGCGGTTCATCGCCCGGCCGGAGCCGAGCAACAGATGCACCGGCGCCAATTCGAAACGGCAGCCGCGGCGCTCGCGCCGCTCTTGCGCGATTTTCGTTCGATTGCAGCAACGCAAAACGCGGCGGCCATCGACACCCTCACCGGCTTAGCAAACCGGCGTACCATTCTTGAGACGCTGCGGCACACAATGGACAGCGTGACCGTCGGCGCGTCTTGCGCAATCGTCATTCTCGACATCGATCACTTCAAAAACGTCAACGACCAGTTGGGGCATCAGGCGGGCGATCGCTGTCTCCAATTGGTGGGTTTTGTGATCGCGAACAATATCCGCGGGTGCGACCGCGCGGGCCGCATCGGGGGCGAAGAATTCATCGTGCTCATGCCGGAAGCTGGACGCGAGGTTGCCTTGGTGATCGGCGAACGGCTGCGAGAAGCGATCGAGAAATCCGGGTTTCGCCATGCGGACGGGAAGCCAGTCACTGCCTCGATCGGCGTGGCCTGGGCGATCGTAAGCGACACAACGGAAACCCTCATCGAGCGTGCCGACAAAGCGCTGTACGAAGCCAAACGCTACGGACGCAACCGCGTCGTAGATCTACCTGCGTAACACTTTATGATTGATACACACGCACACGTTCATGACAAGGCTTTTGATGAAGACCGGCCACAAATGCTGGAACGGGCACGCTCGAGCGGCGTGGAAACGATCATTACCGTCGGATGCGATCTAGCGGATAGCACCCGCGCACTCGCATGCGCAACAACATACAACTTGTACGCAAGCGTGGGCATCCACCCGCACGAGGCCAAGGACGCGCCTAGCGATCTTGAAGCGGCATTTGCTCCCTTTCTGCAAGACGAGCGCATTATCGCACTCGGCGAAACGGGATTAGACTATTACTATGGCCACAGCCCACGGGACGCGCAAATCGCATGCCTCCGGGCGCAATTGCGAGTTGCCAGAGACCATGATTATCCGGTGATTTTTCATCACCGGGATGCGTTTGAGGACTTTCATACGGTTTTGCGCGAAGCGTTTACTCCGGGCATGCGCGGTGTCATTCATTGCTTCACCGGAACTAGCGAACAGGCAAAAATCTATGTCGAAGACTTCGGGCTCATGCTTGGAATCGGCGGCGTCATTACCTTCAAGAGCGCGCAGGCCATTCGCGACGCGGTGCAATCCGTCGGTGTCTCGCACTGCATCCTCGAGACCGACTGTCCGTATCTTGCGCCCACTCCCCACCGCGGGAAACGAAATGAACCGGCATTTATCAGCGGAACCGCGGCGGCGCTAGCCACGCTATGCGATCAGCCCATCGAGAATGTGCTCGCCCTCACGGATACAAATGCACGCACACTTTTTGGCATACCAAAAACGCAGAAGTAGCTACTGCCCACGCTTGTATTGCTCTGCGCCTATACAATCGGCGCACATTGGTCGATACGAGAACGATGAAGAAGTTTTTCTTAGCCGCCCTGGCCGCGTTTGCTCTCATAACTCCACTAAGCGCCGGAGCAGGACAGCTCTCTGGGGCCACCATCAAGGCGAATCAAGTCTTCTTACTCGATTTTTTCAACTTTCGGATTCGCAAAGTCGAATGGATGCCGGCGGCCAAGCCGCTCGTGCAAGCGGCATATGCCGACGATGCGGCCGGCAGCGGAGCGATCGTGTTAACCATCGAGCTGCGTAATGCTTCTGGTGATGCCCGCGGCCTGCCCGATCCCGTCATTCAAGTCATTCAACGAGACGGAACCCAAACGACGGCCGAAGCTCGGACGGCCTACACACCGGGCGGCAAGCAAATCGACGGCGACTACCAGCCGGGTGACGGTCCGACCGTGCGCTTTGTCATCCCTAACATCTCCAAACCGACGGCGAGCAATCCCATCACGAAAATCGTCTTTACGCCCAGTTATACTGGCGATACCGGGCCTGCGATTTTCCGTTTCTACAACCCGGTCGTGGTTATTTCGCCGTAGGCGTGATGCTGCCGGATCATGAGACCAATTGAGCGACCTGCTGGAGTCGCGTTACGGGGAACCTCCGGTTGTGCGGCTTTCAGAAGGCTGTCTAAATAAAGCGCACAAGGAAATTCTGATCGCGGGCACAACGGTGGAG
>JALYIF010000459.1 GCA_030775925.1 Vulcanimicrobiota bacterium
GCATGGGGATGTCGGTAAAAGAACTCGACGTGCTCATGCAGCGCGTACGCGGCACCTCGGTACTCTCGCTTGAAGAGTTTCTTCCCAACGAAAAGGGATATGAAATCCCGTTGGTTGATACGCTCAAGGACGGCGACAACGACGTAACCATCGCCGTTGAATCGCGCGAGATCAAGGCGTCCCTCATTAAAGCCGTCGATGAATTACCGCCGCAAGAACGCACGGTGATCTCACTGTATTACTTCGATGGCCTCACCCTCAAAGAGATTAAAAGCGCGCTCAACGTCTCCGAATCGCGCGTCTCGCAAATTCACGCCCAAGCAGTCATTCACTTACGTACGAAGCTTCGCAACCTCCGGGCCGACCTCGGCTATCGCGAAGGCGACCCCAATGTGAAGCAAAAGTACCTGCGGAAAGGCCCCGCACCGACCGATATAGGAATAGCAGGCTAAAGCGCAGGAGGTGCTTAGCGATGGCGATTCGTCCGGTCGATCTTCAAAGTGCTTTTGTCGGCGCGCAAGCGAACGCGACGATACTTCGTAATGCCGAAGAGGCCCCGGCGATCGCCCAGTCGGCCTCGAATGCCGCCTTTGCGGCCCAAGTCCAAAAGCGCGAAACGACCATCGAAAAAACGGGCCATGCTTCGGGAAATAAGGTTCGCGCTCGCGGCGAATCCGAGCGAGACGCTAGCCAAGAAGAGGCCTTTGAGCAGCAGGCTCACGGGCAAGAGACCGGATTTGCCTTTGAAGAGCCCGCCCCGCAGGGCCTGGGCCTCGCGGGCGAGGGCCAGCATTTCATCGACGTAACGGCTTAGTACCGTGTCCGGGCTCGATCCGCTCTCCGCAATTGCCGCGCAAATCGCAGCGACCCAACCGGCGGTCGCGGATGCCTCACTCGATCTCGGGGCGATTGCCCAGATTCTGCAGGCCCAGCTCTCCGTCGGCGATCTGCTTGAGGCGACGGTCCTTCCATCAAAGGGTGGGCAGGACCTAATTTCCATTCTCGGGCAAACCGTGGTTGCGAATCTTCCGGCCGATGTGCATCCCGGCGACATCATGCTGTTACAAGTTACCGGTTTTCAGGGCAACCAAATCTTAGTCCAGAATCTTGGTATTCAAGACCCCGCCAATCCGGTTCCGGTCTTTGTGCCGCAGTTGCCGCCGCAGCCGGCGGGCAGTGGTCAAACCGGCGCGACGCTGACCACGATAACGGGCAATCCACTTCCAGCGGCTTCAACGCCGCCGCCGCCGCCAGTATCATCAGGGGTCGCTCCCGCCAGTGCAGAGCCGCCGGTTGCGCCCCCCACCGCCGTCTTTGTTGCTGCTTCAGTGCGACCGGCTGGTGTGCCAGTTTCCCCGCCCGGAGCACCTGCGACGCCGGCCGCGGCCCCATCGCCGGCAAGCGAAACGACCGAAGCGAATGCGGGTCTACCGGCAGCTGCAGCGGCCGCGCCGCCGCGCGTGAATCTTGAATCCCGCATCGCGGCTTCGCGCGCGGCTAGTGCCGAACGCATTGTCCCGCCTGCCGATCAAAACAAGGCTGCGGCGATTCAAACACCGGTACGAAACATTCCTGGCGCACCAGTAAGGGGTGAGAACACGGCGGTACGGCCGATCAATTTGCCGACCACGCCGCCGCTCATCTCACGCGCGGCAATCGCCTCGCAAGAAGTCCAAGCTGCCGCTCCCGAGGAATCGCAAAGTCCGCTTCCGCCTGCACGCGCCGACGTGCCGCGCGCCAGTGCTGTTCCCCCATCGAGCACGCAGATTGCAACGAGCAACCGCGCAGCGCCCGCCGTGCAGGCCGCAGCGCTTTCCTCTTCAGCACAGCTTGCTGCGGCAGTTGCATCCAAAGAACCCGTACGCATTCTAGCGGCACTGCATATGCCCGCGACGCCCGTCACATTGGCTGCCGCGCGCATGATCACGAGTGCCGCTACCCAAGTCGCGTCTGCGTTGCAACATCTCGAAACCGTGCTTTCGAATGCGCCCCCGAATGACGCACGGGTTGCAACCTTACAAACACTTACGACCTTTCTTTCCCGGCTCGATCCGCGTAACGAACAAACATTCCCCGCACAATTGAGTTCGTTTATCGGCAACGTGGTCGAGGGCGCTGAAACAAAGATTTCTCAATTGTTGCAGGCGCTTGCGCCGCGCAACGCCGGGGGCGCCGCACAAAGCGCCATCAAGGCTGCCTTGGCGGATGTTGCGTTGCCGTCGACGGGTCAAGCCGGGGCCGCGCAGGCTCAGGTGGGCGCCGCGCATGTCCAGAATGTGCAAGCACCCCCGCTGCAGGCGCCCATACTCGCCGAAGCGCGGGCAGCAGAACGGCAGATGGCACTTACGCAAGATCTCAAGACGACGCTCTTATCATTGCTGGCAAATCCCCCCGCTGGTGCGTCCGCGCAATTGACGCAAGCGCTGGGTGACACACTGACGGCGCTCACGGCCATGCAATTCAATACCCTTGTTGCGGCGCAAACTGACCCCACAACGCTGGGGTTTAGTATTCCGGTCGTGTTTTACGAAGGCGGACAAGCAACAACAATCCGCGTTACCCGCGATGCACCCAAAAACAAGAACCGCTTGGATGCCGATAATTTTCACATCGCGTTTATCTTGGATACCGTTTCGCTTGGGACGGTTGCTATCGACCTGGAAACAATTGGCCGCTCGGTGAAAGTGCAAGTAAAAACAGACCGTGCCTCTGCAGTCGATCGTTTTTCAAACTCGCTCGGCGATTTAAGTTCGCGGCTCGAACATTTACGCTACCGCATCACGTCGGTTGGAGCGGATATGGTCACTTCGCCCGCGCAGCAAGCAGATGCAGCACCGGTTGTAACGCCCGGCGTACGAGCCGGCAAAACGAGCAACGTGGATTTACAAGCATGAATCGCGATTCGTATTACGATTTTCGCAAAAAAGTGCGGGCGCGGCCCGCTGCGGCGGCGCTCAAATACGATCCGGCTGGGACTGAACCGCCCGAGATCGTTGCGACTGGAC
>JALYIF010000460.1 GCA_030775925.1 Vulcanimicrobiota bacterium
CACCTAGTTTTGCCCTACAATGCCGCCCAAGACCGGGCGAATGAAGAGGCTCGGGGCGCCGCCGCGATTGGCACGACCGGCCGCGGTATTGGGCCGGCTTATGTCGACAAGGTGGCTCGCGCCGGAATTACCTTTGCCGATCTCCGGAATACGGGGTTGCTCGCAGACAAAATTCGCTTCAACCTTACAACGCGTGCGGCTCTCCTCAGTGGCTCCGCAGATGTCCCTTCAGAAGAAGAACTAATCGCGCAGACGCTGGATCTCGCAAAGCGCGCGCTGCCGCATCTAGTCGACGGTGTTTCGTACATCCATGACGCGCTGGAAAGCGGAAAGCGCGTGCTTATCGAGGGGGCTCAAGGGACGCTCCTGGATGTCGGCTACGGCACCTACCCCTATGTGACGAGCTCGCATACGATAGCCGGCGGTGCCTGCATTGGCCTGGGAATCGGGCCGACGGCCATCGGGCATGTAACCGGCGTGGTGAAGGCTTATGCAACGCGAGTGGGGGCGGGGCCGTTCCCATCTGAATTGCACGATAATGACGGCGAGCAAATGAGGCGCAATGGCGCCGAGTTTGGCACAGTAACGGGCCGTCCGCGCCGCTGCGGATGGTTTGATGCCGTCGCCGCGCGCTACGCGGTCCGCCTAAATGGACTCACCAGCGCGGTGATCACAAAGCTGGACGTGCTTAGCGGGTTCCCCAAGATCGGAATCGTTACGGGCTACCAGCTCGGTGGCCGTGACGTGGGGTTTGAAGCGGCGGGTCAGCCGGGTTTGCAGACGCGGATTGAGTACGTCGACGGTTGGTCTGAGGACCTAACGGGCGTGCGCACGATTGCAGGGCTTCCCCTGGCGGCGCAGCACTATCTCAGTACGCTCGCCCGGTTGTTGGACGTGCCGTTGGATCACGTGTCGATCGGGCCGGAACGCTCTCAATTGGCTAGTTATGGCGAAACTTAGGTGAAGCTTAACCTTGTTTTTTGTAGAACCTTAAGGCGCTATGGATAAAAGCCGATACAATTGAAAACAGCCAGAAAATTCTTTAGAAATCTGGCTTTTGTCCTCAGGCACGGATGCCTGGGCAATGGGCCACGGTCGGCCGCGCATAACATTAGGTGGAAGTAGTGGATCGCATCACGTTGATGTGGACCGATTTGGCCGGCCGGCTTCGGGCCATTTGGGAAGTGCAGAACCGTCAAGCACGGATGCTTACCATTGGCGGCGTTGTCGTCGTTCTTGTTGGAGCCATTTTCTTAGGCTCGACGCTCATGGGGCACAAGCCGAGCTATTCAGTCCTCTTTGCCAATCTGTCGCCTGACGATGCCGTCGCGGTAACGCAGCGCTTGAAAGATGACAAAGTCGACTATCATACGCAAACGATCGGCAACGGCGTTACCGTCTACGTCCCTGAGTCAGCAATGGCCGAGGAACGCGTACAGATCGCCGGCTCGGGCATCATGAAGAACGGCGGGACCGGCTACGAGCTGTTCGACCGCACCAATTTCGGCATGACCGAGTTCCAAGAAAAAATTGCCAAGACGCGCGCGACCGAAGGCGAGTTGCAGCGCACCATTCAAGGATTGGATCCGGTCGAAGCCGCGCGCGTTCATATCGCAGCTCCCGATCCCTCACTCTACTCAAGCACGCAGGCGCCAACTACCGCCAGCGTCGCCATTAAGACCAAGACCGGCGCAAACCTTACAGCGCAAGAAGTCAAGGGCATCACCCTGCTCGTCTCTAGCGCGGTTGCGGGATTAAAACCCGACAGCGTGACCATCGTCAATCAAGACGGTACGGTGCTGGTCCCCAGCGCCTCCAATGCCCCCGACGATACAACCGCTAACGCGCTGAAGATGACGCAAGACCAGCTTGTCGCCAAGCAACGCTATGAGACCAACTTGCAAGAAAATATCCAGTCGATGCTGGACGATACGCTTGGCAAGAAAAAAGCAGTCGCGCGCGTCTCCACAAAAATGAATTTTGACGCCAACCAGAGCGAAACCAAGACCTACGCGCCGCAAGGGACCGTTCTTTCTCAACAGAGCAAGCACGAGTCATACGTTGGTACGCAGCCGAACCGCCAGTTGCCGCAAGGCGTCCCCGGGACGACTAGCAACATCGGCACCTATCAGGCCGTGCAAAACAATCAAACCGCCGCCGGCCGTTATAACAAGTCGGAAAATACGACAAATTTCAATATTTCGGAATCGAATGCTAAGCACATCGATGCGCCCGGCAAGGTCTTACAAACCAGTGTCGCCGTCTTAGTGGATGTTCCGAGCACGACGGCTACCACCACCAGCGTCACCGGCCCCGCCGGTACCGCTCGTTCGAATACCGTCCAAACCTATAATCTTACGCCGGCTAACGTTGCACAGATTCGCAATATTGTTATTGCTGCTGCCGGGTTAAATTTGTCTGGCGGAGACCAAGTTTCCGTGGAGGCCGTGCCGTTTAATCCGGCCGTCACGGGTCAATACACCAC
>JALYIF010000461.1 GCA_030775925.1 Vulcanimicrobiota bacterium
AGGGATGAGGTCTTATCAATCTGCAGGCCGACGCCGACGCGTTCGAGCCACTGCGTTCGAAGAACGCCGTCTCCACCCCGATACATCGTTTCATCTGCTTCAAAATTCACGGATCCGCGCCTGGCAACTTCGAACGCGGTCGAGGAGAAGAGTGAATGGAGATAGCCGCTACCAAAACGGCCGACGAAGTAGCCGACGTCGGTGGGCGTCGAGGTTCCGTCCAAGTAGCCTAACGTTACTCCGTTTTGATTGAAAGGCAGAAGCGAGTTTCCCACAAGCAGCGTGCTGGATCCGGTTTGGATCGTTCCGCTAAATAGCGTGCGCGTTGTAAGAGAGAACTGCGCGGTGCTATCTCCCTGGCCGATTCGTCCGCCGGTTGCGTGATACAGATCGTGCTTGACGTCGAGCGAGGCAGCCAACAAAGGCGAAGATTTCGGAAACGTGAGAGAGCGATTGAATGATAACGCATACCCGGCGATATCGGAATTCTGCACGTACCCGTCTACGGGTTGGTAGTAGGCCCCTATTTTGAGCAGGGAAACAGTGAGTGCAGTCCCGGGCTTTCGATAGCCGGCTCCGAGCTCCAGCCAATTGGAACGGGCTGAATCGAGAACGTTTGAACCCGAATCATGGGCGACGTTGGCATAGATAAAACCGGTTCGTTGATTGTCAAACTTAAGGCTTGCGCCCGTTGTTGTGTCCGTGGTTCCGGCATAGGAGGCGTGGACACGCTGTAGCGATGCGGTAAGCGTTTGTGACTCGTTCTTGATCGAAAGGGATTGTGCGTTGTCATTGCGCCCTTTGCTCACTGCATCAAAGAGCCCAAATCCGACATTCCTTTCATATCCTTCGAGCGCTAACCCGCCGAGTGGGGTTGGAATATTGGGCGTATACAGCATCGTAGTCGCGGCCGCATGTCGCTGCCCCGAGCCGAAAACGTTGTAGAAATTGGCGCCCTGGGTGAAGAACGGGCGCACTTCTTGATAGAATCGCTTAAAGGCGGTGGGCGTGATCGTCTGCTGATCGAGCTCGACACTTGAATAATCTGGATGCAGAGTCCCAACCACTGATGCGCGATTGGTTACCGGTACTGCGAAATCGGCGCCTGCGGTGAGGAGATTGCCGCCGGCATTCTGACTTCCAATACGAGCCAATTGGTACAGACCGACACGGGGCTTGGCTCGCGCTGTCGCCCCCGCGAAGTCCATATGCGTCAGATAGCCGGCGTAGAGAGGCTCGCCTTCATCGCGCTGGGTCGGTGCGGATGCCCACACATTTTGTTCCTGGGAGGCGCTCACATAACGGTCAAGTTGTAGCCGCCAGGTCGACCGTCCGTCGCCGCGCATACTGTTTAATGGAATGCGTACGGCGATGGTATAACCGTCGGCCGTCTTGCGGCCGTGAGCCGACCAGTCAGGCGAGAAACTCTGGTTTTCAGTCGATTCCTGCGCGCGTGCGCCCGTGAGATTGGCTTCGAAAAAGTAGCGGAAGCCTAAAGCGCCGCTGGGCCAGACGTAAAGCCCGACATGATCGTCGTTGTCGACGCCGCTCCCGTCAGTTACCTGGGTGGTGGTAAGCGGCTCGTGTTGATGCGCTACAAATAACACGTACAGAAATGTTGCATCGCTGAGGACATAGGCTTCGGTCAGATTGTATGCAGGGCGATGAAAGTCAACGTTCCACGTAATCGATACTTTGGGTGCTAACCGCCACACATCGCTGATATCGCCGTCTAATGCGGGCGGTTGGGAAACGCGTGTGATCGGAAGTGAGTAGGTGGGGGAGGCCGCCCGGGCAGATGATCCGAGCACCGACAGAAGGATCGCCAATAATAGGAACGCCCGCGAGGTGGTCATCGGGCGAGTGTAGCACACGACCGGCGCCTATTCCACTCGGAAGCCTGGCGCTACTTTGGGGGGCTTGCCCTCAGGTCGGTTGCTTGGCATACTACTCTCAGTGGGACAATTGGAACGGGACCGGGTCGGTGAGCTGGCCCGGCGGATGTCGGCCCTGTTATTAACAGAGCTGGGTATTGACGTCGTCTTCGACCGGCTATGCGATCTGCTGTCCTCCTTCGTGGAGGCGACGGTTGTGTTCATCGTGCTGCGCAACCCGGACGGCACATTCTTAGAATTTCGGTATGATCGCGGCAAGATTACTCGCCTGGTTTCTCAAGAGCTGCCACAGCAAGAGCTTATCGCCAAGGCGATGACAACCGATCGCGGGTTCATCAATGCTGAGCCCGCGGGCATCTTCGTGCCATTGATCATGGGCGATGATGTGATGGGAGTGCTCGTGGTAGAGAGCGGCGCCCTCAACGAATATACCGCCGAGGATCTAGTGCTCCTTGAGTCCGTCGCCCCCTATGTTGCGGTGGCCATTCGCAATCGCATGCTTCAAGATGCGGTGGCCCACGAAAAATACCGTGCCGATCACGACGCCCTGACCGGGCTGGCAAATCGCGCCTTGTTCACCGATCGCTTGACCCAAGCGGTTCATCGTGCAGACCGCTCGGGAGAACTCGTCGGGGTCATTTACGCTGATCTCGATGGTTTCAAAGAAGTGAACGACACGCTTGGGCACGCAGCGGGCGATGAGCTTCTCAAGAGTGTTGGCCGCCGCCTTAACGATGCAGTACGAGCCTCCGATACGGTCGCACGCATGGGCGGGGACGAGTTTGCCATGATTGTCGAGCGCCTGCACGATCGTTTTGAGATCAACAAAGTGATGGAGAAGATGCAAGTTGGGCTACTCAAGCCCATCGATCTTCATGGCACGCAAGTGAAGATCGGCATCAGTATTGGATATAGCATTTATCCGCTCGATGCGCTCGATATTTCGCATCTTTTGGAGCACGCAGATGCCGCAATGTACGCGGTGAAGCAGACGCATCCGCACGAGCGGTCGGCTGGCGCGGCTGTTTAGCCCGTTTGACAAAGCAATTCCACGCGTGTTAAAGTAGGAAAACATTTTTCGCGCGCTTCGCGTACCCATGTAGGAAAGGAGTAACAATGAAACTGAGCTTTTTGACGATTAATCGATCGACTGCGATGACGCTTGTATGCGGCATTGTTATTCCGGCGCTCAGCAATCTGAGCGCAGATTCCAGCGGAGCATCCCCTTCAGGTGCAGAGACGTAGCCTAACAGCCGCGTACCTCGATAGATCTGAAGGCCTCCGCAACAGCTCGGAGGCTTTTTTAATACACTTTTCCGCTCATTTGAGAGGCGTTATGGATTCCTGGATTATTTCAGCGACCAAGCAGCGCCGCGATGAGTTGCTTTTGGAAGCCTCGCACGTGCGTTTACAACGACTCGCCGTGCGGGGCCGTCCAAATGCAATTCGCGGCCGTATTGCGGATGGAGCGCTCACCTTGAGCGCCCTGCTCGTAAGTTTTGCACAAGCTATGCGCGCGTAAGCCATTTGTGGTTGACGCGTTGCATCACCGGCCGATCGGACTTTGCGGTGCCCGCCATGCACTGCTAAGTCCGACCGGCCAACACGAAAGGACGTTTTAAGGCGAAGGGTCCCAGTCTTCGCGCAACATCGCAAAGACATTGTCATCGGTATAGGTGTCGCGCACGGCAAATGCTTGCCGCAGAATGCCTTCGTGCACAAAGCCGAGCCGTTGCGCAACCGCCGCGCTTGCAATGTTCTGCGTTGAACATCGAATTTCAATGCGGTTAAGCTCGAGGGCGTCGAACGCATAGCCGGTCAAGGCCCGGACGGCGGAGGTCATGATACCGCTACCGACATGATCCTTATCAAGCCAATAGCCAATATGCGCGACGCGGTTCCGCCAATCGATCATGGGAAAGCCAGCGTCCCCGATCAGATGGCCGTCCCGTACGAGTACGGCGTGAAATTCGCTCTGCTCGTGCGCTTTTTGCTCGACCAGTTCCAAGTACTCGCGCGTCATTTCTTGCGTGTACGGGCCCTCAGGGATCCAAGCCATCCACGGATAGAGATGGTCGCGATTCTTTGTCACTAAATGGAAGAGCTCTTCGACGTCGCGCATATGCAGCGGACGAATTTCCGTGCGTTCATCAACGTGGATGTGAAAGTCAGTCAGAGCGATTGCCGAGCTATAACTCATTAGATGCTGGCCGGCGTGAGAGCCGTATCGCTGCCTTTCCAAAGTGCTGCAAAATTCTGGGCTGTGGCTTGCGCTTGCGCGGTCTTGCCTTCTTTGCGCAAGGCTTCCGAGAGACCGTAGAGCGCTCGCGGGTCGCTTGGGTAGAGCGCAAGCGCTTCCCGGTAAGCGGCTTCCGAGCGTGCATAGTCTCCCGAGCGCAAATAGACGCTCCCCATAATTTCGTTGGTGGGGAATACGGGAATGTTCTCTCCCCCGAAATGGTCCTTTTCCGCCGTGAGAGCTTTCTGGAACTGCGCGTCCGCCTGCGCCGTATGATTTTGCAGCACTTGAGCTGCGCCGCGCAGCGCGTACAGCAGATAGCTCATTGCACTTTTCGTATCCAGCGCGTCGACCAGCTCAGCATTCGCCTTCTCGGGAAGACCTTGAGCAATCTCATGATAGGCTAGCGCGAAATGCGCCGGGTCGGCGGGCCCGCTCGGCTTGATGGGGTCGAGGTCTGCCCAGTGTCCGAAGCGAGCCGCGGTCAAGGTGCGCAGAAGTGGCGTACTGTCCGGGCGTGCTTCAAGGCGTGCGAGGAACCACTGCGCGCTCGCGTAGTTTCCAAGCATCATAGCTGCACCATATCCGACGCGAATGTCGTGCCAAATGTAGGACTTATGATCCGGGTCAATTCCTGGGGTTGCAAGATAGGCATCGAAAAGTGCAATCGCTCGCTGCGACGCGTCGACGGCGTCGTGGTAGCGTCCAACATCCACGAATGTGTGGGCCGGCATATGCGCCAAATGCTCGTCTTCCGGGGCGAAAGACATGCGATTGAGGCGATCAGCTGCCAACACCGCGCGCGAACGGTCGGTCGAGTATTCAAAGAGGTGTACCAGCAGATGGTTGGCCATAATGTGCGCGGGATTGCGCAGCACGATTTCATCGAGCACCGAGGTCATCGTGGCCGCATCGTTTGAGGATGGGATACTCGTCCCAGCTTTCCACACCGCGACACCACTATTTTCGAGTAAAGCCTCGGCGTAGAGCGCCCCAATGTCGTCGTCTTGCAGAAATTTGGCGTACGCCGCGGCCATGGCGCTCCGGTAAGCCGCTCCGGGCTTCTCGTAATTCTTTAAGGAACCAGCGTACCGCAGGCGCATCGCTTCAATTAACGCTTGCTCAGAAGGCGTCGCGCTCGATTCGAGTTGCGCGGCCTTCTCTATTGCGGCATGTGCAGATTTAAACCGCGCTTCGGTCGGGCCTTGATTGATGTCTGGTCCGTACGCGAGGGCTTCACCCCAATACGCCATGGCGAGCTTCGGATCGGCCTTTTCCGCGCTCTGAAAAACATGCACGGCCTCGGAGCCATTATACGCATAATAAAGCGTAAGCCCGCGGTCGAACAGCTCCTGCGCCGTTTTGTCAGTTGTTGAAACGACGTGATGTGCATATACGGGCGCGGGTGCAGCGGGCTGGACGGGCGGACTCGAGAGAGTTGTCGCGGCCAAGAGGACGGCGGAAAAAATCATCGTTTGGTTTTCTGCGGCGTGCGGAGTGAGCGCTTCAATTGCTTGCTCGTGCGGTCTGAATCAGACTCCTTGGAACGCCTTTCCAGAAATCGGACAACGGCCCTTTCCTCAGGGCGCAAATCGGTGACAGGGGATTTAAAGTCATCCAGGACTGCCTTGGCGAGCGGCTTGAGCGGCCCGTCTTCCAGATAGGCGTCGATAACATTGGGATGCACGTAGCATTTGCGGCAGACCGTGGGCGTATTGCCCAAATGCTGTGAGACGAGCTTAATTGCTTCGGCAACATTCTTTTTGGCTTCGCTCTCGCTTTGAAAGCTCGGCATGCCGGCAAGGGATAGCGCGCACGTTACCGTGCCGACCCACGTGCGAAAGTCTTTAGCGGTAAAGTCGTCCGAAGCGATCGCTTTAATATACTCATTGACGTCTTGCGAACTGATCGCGTAATGCTTGCCGTCATCGTCTTCGTATTGAAATAGATCTTGGCCGGGAATATCGCGGCACGCTTGTACCACCTTTGCCAAACGCCGGTCGTGCAGGTCGATCGCATGGCGCACCCCGCTCTTGCC
>JALYIF010000462.1 GCA_030775925.1 Vulcanimicrobiota bacterium
GGGGACGGCTTAGCAGTCGGTGGTGCCGTAGCCGGGGCAGCCGTTGGTTGCGGACTGATCGCCTTCTGCGCCACAATCGGTGGCGCGGAAGGCACATCGATCGGGACGGCAGCAATTCGGGCTGGCGCCGGCGTTGCGACGGCTACTTGAGTTTGTTGCGGATTGGGTGAGAATGGAGCGACCGGCGCGGGCGTCGGGTTAGGCGGTGCTTTCTTATCCTCTTTGGCGAGCTCGCGATGTGTGGGAACGGCGCGATGCCCGGCTAACACAGGGCGCGCCTGAGGCTTGGCAATCACCGGCGCATGCGTGAGGGGCGGATGCACGACCGGCGGAACGCTCTTGGTGCGCGTGCTTACCTGTACGTGCGATACCGTTAAAACCGGCGAACCCTCAATTGATTCGGGCGAGGATTGCTCCGAAGAGGCCGTCAGCACTGAAAAGAATAGCAATGCCGCAAGCGCATGAATAATGAGCGAGCCAATAAAGCCCGCGGTTGTCCGTCTGCGCAGCCACTCGTCGGTTGAGTCACGCCGTGCGCTGCCGGATGCGTTCATCACCCTCATTCTCTCACCGCGCTAGTGCGCTCCGGCTATCGCAGGAGCCTGCCGCAAGAACCGCGCAAGGCAAGGTCGCTATGGAAACAATCCCGCACAAGCGCACCAAAATTGTGGCAACGGTCGGCCCAGCATCGAGCGACCCAGCGATTCTTCGCTCGCTCTTTTTATCCGGTGCGAATGTCGTTCGCCTGAATTTCTCGCACGGCACGCTCGAAGAACACAGTGCCACGATTGCCAACGTGCGAAAGATCAGCAAAGAACTCGGCATCCATACCGCGATCTTGCAAGATCTACCGGGTCCCAAAGTGCGCACCGGAAAGCTCGGCGCAAATGTGGAGCTGGTCAAACTCGAGCGCGGAAAACCTTTGGTTCTTACAACGCAAGAGATTGAAGGAACCGCCGAACGCATTTCGGTTTCTTATAAAGACCTTCCGGTCGATGTCCAGGTCGGAAACCGGCTGTATTTAGCGGACGGCGCCATCGCGCTGCGCATTACGGGCAAAACCACGGATACGATCGATACGGTGGTTGAAGTGGGTGGCGATTTGCGCCCAACCCAAGGGATCAATTATCCCGACGGCTCGCTGAACATCTCAGCGGTCACCGAACGCGATTTCAAATTCTTAGAGTTTGGGCTGAAGCAAGGCGTGGATTGGGTCGCGGTCTCGTTCGTTCGCTCCGCGGACGAAGTCGAACGCGTCAAGACTTTCATCGCCGAGCGAAACGGCACGGCGCGGGTGCTAGCAAAAATTGAAAAGCACGAAGCCTTAGATGATATCGACCGAATCCTCGAAGTCTCCGACGGGATCATGGTCGCGCGCGGAGACCTGGGAATCGAAATGGCGCTGGAGCTTGTTCCGGCCATTCAAAAAGATCTTATCGCACGCTGCAATCGGGCTTCAAAACCGGTCATCACGGCAACTCAAATGCTCGAATCCATGATCACGAATGCGCGCCCGACGCGGGCGGAAGTTACGGATGTCTATAACGCGATTTTGGACGGAACCGATGCCGTTATGCTGTCGGGTGAGAGTGCTCGCGGCGCCTATCCGACCGAAGCGGTGCGCGTAATGGCCGAAATCGCCCGCGAGGTCGAGCGCAACTACCCGCATCAAACCTTGCAGGCGCGGCGACTAGAGAATATCACTCCCGATATTGCCACCTCGATTGCCGAGGCCGCCACACGCTCCTCGGACGAGTTGCATCTTCCATACATCGTAACGGGAACAACGACTGGAAATACCGCGCACCACATCTCGGCGTTCCGCCCGAGGGCGCGCATTATTGCGCTCACGCCAATTGAGGAAGTAGCGCGACGATTGGCGCTCGTGTGGGGGGTAGATTCGCTGCTCATCGAGCGCTATTCATCGATCGATGTCTTGCTTCACATCACCGAGCAGCGGCTTAAATCCGAGGGTCTTGCAAACAAGGGCGATTGCGTCGCATTCACCAGCGGCATGCCGGTGGGCGCAGGTGGAACAAATCTCCTAAAAGTGCATCAAATCGGGTGACTGCAGCGGCGGGCTAGTGCCCGACGTTAACGGCCGCGCCGGAATTGGCGTCTACCGCAAAGTCGCTATACTCAGCCGCAAGTTCGGCTTTCATGTGCGGAATATCGATCGTTGCATTTTGCAAGGCCACAATTTCATGCGTGCCAACCGTGTTGTAGTGGTTCGCGAGTGCGATCACGCCGCCGTCGAATCGCGTCCAGAGCGCCTTGTCGATGTGTCCTTTGAGCGCATCGACCGTGACATCGAGAAACTTCACCATGCCGCGTTTTTTCGGGACGAGACGAATGACTGGTTCAACGCCGGGCGACGCGGGCGTGAGCAGCGAAATTTCGTATTTTTGAGGCCAGGTCGACGCTGTACCCAGATCGTAGGCAAGATCGCTAAAGTGTTCGGCCGCTTTGGGTACGCCTCGGAAAACAAAGCGATAAATGCCGGGACGCTTATATGCAGAGTTACCGTTTAACGTAATTGATATCCATGGAAAGACGCGCATCCGCACGTGCAACTTGACTTGCGCGTTGTATTCTTTGGGCGTCGTCGGATCCGCAGCAAGCCGAGCTAAGAGCGAGGACAGCGATGCATCGGGCTGGCCTTGGGCCAAGCTTTGTTGCGTATTAGGAGCGACAAACGCCACCATGGCGAGCAGGGCGACAAGGAGCCGCGAGCCTCGCTGTTTCATGGTCCCAAGTATATCCAAAAATGCCGTCCGTACACTTAAGCAGTAATTAGAACCTATGGGTCGGTCGCCGTTGCTGCTAGGAGCGCCTCGGCATGTTTCAGGGCCACGCCTTGCCGCTCTCCCGAGAGCATCCGAGCCAGCTCCCCCGCCCGATCCGCCCGTTTTGCCACCTCACGAACTACGATTCTGGTGGCGCTTAATCCCTCTTGCTTCTCTAAAACAAAGTGCCGCTGAGCCCAGCTGGCAATTTGCGCTAAGTGTGTGACAAGAATAACCTGAGTAACTTTTCCCAGGCGCGCCAGCCGGTTCCCAACGGCGACCGCCGTGGCGCCGCCAATCCCAGCGTCAATTTCGTCAAATACCAGCGCGACCGCCTCGCGGGTTTCCATAACAGCGACAATCAAGGCAAGCAAGACGCGCGAGAGCTCCCCACCTGAAGCAACTTTCGCGAGCGGCCGAAGCGGCTCTCCGGTGTTGGCTGAAAACGTGAACTCGATGCTTTCAGCACCCTGGGCAAGCACCTCGGGCAGCGGCGTCAGTTCAGCGGCGAATCGGGCAGCCGGCAGCGCCAGGTCGGGAAATTCTGCTTCGACCCGCGCCTGAAGCCGCTCTGCTGCCTGCGACCGCAACATGGTGAGTTTTGCGGATGTCGCGTGAAGCGCCGCCTGAGAGGAAATGCGGCGGGCCTCCAACTCGGCGCGGCGCTCACCGCGCGTTGCGAAGCTATCCACCAAACTTCGATAGCGTTCACCCGATTCCACGACGGCATCGATTGAGCCGCCATACTTCTTTTTAAGCCGGTCAAGGACGTCGAGCCGGGCGTTAATCGATTCCAGTTCGGCGGCATCAAACTCGGTTTGATCGAGCTGCCGTGAAATACGGACGGTGAGTTCGCCCGCTTCCTCTTGCAAGCTGCGCGCGGCCTGCCCCATCGCATCGAGCTCTCGGTCGATCGACCCAATCGCAGAAAACGCTACGGCGGCCGCTCCCAGTGAGTCGTTTGCGCCCTGCTCACCGCCCAGCGCTTCATGCGCAGTTTTAAGCGCCGAGGTGATGCGCTCGATGTTATCGAGATAGAGACGCCGTTCGTTTAAGCGCTCATCCTCACCAGGCTCGGGCCGGGCAGCGCGAATTTCGTCGTACGCGAATTGCGCGAATTCGACTTCAGCCAGCGCTTTGCTCTCGCGCTCGGCAAGTGCGCGAAGTTCGGCGGTGATGCGTTCAAACTCCGCGAATTCCCGGCCGACTGTATCGCGAGCGGCAAGCACTTCTGCACCGCCGAAACGATCGAGAATTTCCGTGTGGTAGGCTGATGCCAAAAGCCGCTGGGCCTCGTGCTGCCCGATAATATCGGCGATTCCACCTGCCAGGT
>JALYIF010000463.1 GCA_030775925.1 Vulcanimicrobiota bacterium
TTCTTGTCGAGCTTCTGACCTAAGATGGTGCCGGTAACTTTGGCATCTTTAATGCCCGGGGCTCCGACGGAAACCTTATCGCCGCCCTTGCTGGCCAGGATGACGTGCCCGAAACTTACGTCCGAACCCGCATCGCCTGCAACGTCGCAGCGAATGATGTCGCCCTCGGCGACTTTGAATTGCTTCCCGCCTGTTTCGATGATCGCGTACATAACTTAGGAAGATTATCACCCGGGCACCCGCCGTGTCAACGCGAGAACGCAGGTTGGCCCCTTGACAACGCCGCCCCTGAGCCGTATAGTCTAGATAAGTCTAAAAAATAGACTGATCTGAAAGCGAGTATGTTATGCACGACCTGCTTCTCTGGACCGCTTGGGGGATCGCTGGAATCGCCCTTTCAGCCCTCAGCCACCTTGCCCGTCCCTGGAAACTCGACAAGTGAGCGACGACCAGATGGACAGTAGTGCCGCACGGGACCATCTGCAAATGGTGGACCGGATTCTGGCTCAGGCGGACGATACTGCCCGCTTGAGCGGCGCGCCCTTCATTGTTTGGGGGATCGCCGGCGGCGCCTTAAACGTCGTCGTGCAGCTTGTAAATGTGGAGCAGCGGAGTCCAAATCTTTTATGGATATCCGCCTCGCTTCTCGTGCTAGCCACCGCATTCATGATCTGGTTTGGAATCAATGAGAAAAAACAGGAGCGTCGTGGCCTGCTCGACCGGCACATCGGCAATCTCTTTATGATCGCCTGGATCGTCGCGCTGATTAGCATGAGCTTTGGCAGCCACATCTTCCCGGCTTGGGCCCAAGCCGCAATTTGGAGTTTGATGTTTGGCGCCGCCATGCTAAACGCTGCGCTCCTTGCGCGCAGTCCGATCGCTTTTGCAGGCGGTGCGATTCTGATCGCTTCGATTCTAGTTGCAAACATGTCGCTGCCGTATGCGGGATACATTTTGGCGGCTGGCGATTTCATCGGCATGGCGGGCGCTGGCCTCGCGCTCACCATAGCACGGCGATGAGCGATGGATGAACTGTTGCTTTCTAAAATTCGCCTTGGTGCGATCGCCGAATTGCTAACTGCCGAATGGGTGACGTTTCCCGCACTCGTGAAGTCGATTGGAACCACGAACGGCAACCTTGGCGCGCACCTCGGAAAGCTCGTTGATGCCGGATATGTGCTGGAAGAAAAAGCTTTTGTCGATAAACGCCCGCAGACGCGGTACCGCCTCACTCAACTCGGCCGCGATGCCTTTAAAAAACATGTGAGTGAAATGCAAGCGCTCTTACAAATCGCGGAGTAGCGCTCACCATCTAGTCAACAAAGGAGTCCTATGCGAATCACTGGTTTGGGCATGCAGGCCATGCTCTTATTCCCGGCTGCTCTCTTCCCGGCCACTACTTTGGATGCAACATTTGCTTTCGATGGAATTCGCAAATGACGGACGCATCGAAAAGCGCTATCGCCCTATCCAACGTCAGCAAACGCTATGGAGCCATAACGGCCCTCGACGGAATCGACTTGCGTATTCCAGCCGGGCAAACCATTGCGATCTTAGGCCCAAACGGAGCAGGTAAGACGACCGCAGTTTCGCTCATGCTAGGATTGCGACGGCCTTCAGCAGGCATCGTTTCCGTACTGGGCTCCGATCCGCGCGATCCGCGCACTCGCACGGCGCTCGGCGCGATGTTGCAAACTTCAGGAATTCCCGAGCATTTGCAAGTTCGCGAGGTGATCGAACTCTTTCGAACCTACTACCCCAAGCCGCTCGATACCGACGTACTCGTCGCCGCATGCAATTTGGGCGATAAACTCAAGGCCCGGGTAACCACACTCTCGGGTGGGCAATTGCAGCGCTTGTATTTTGCGCTGGCGATTTGCGGAGATCCGCAGATCGTACTCTTGGACGAACCCACGGTCGGCCTCGATGTTGAAGCGCGCCGGGCAATGTCGCAGACAATCCAAGGGATTGCTCGGCAAGGGCGCACCATCGTGTTGACGACCCACTACCTTGACGAGGCGGATGCATTGGCCGATCGCATCGTGGTGATCGATCGCGGACATATTGTAGCCGACGGGTCGCCGGCGGCGATAAAAGCAACTGTTGCGAAAAAACGCTTGGCATTTACGTGCGAAGAACCGCTCGATATGACGACGTTCACGTCGTTTACGGAGGGTCAACTTCGTCGCGACGGTCTTAGTTACGAACTCGTCACGGATTCCCCCGAAGCCATTCTGCGCGAACTCTTTGCACGCAACGTTCTCATCACCGATCTCCGCGTTACGGGAGCTTCCCTCGAGGAAGCATTCCTCCAACTAACATCTCACGAGGTACATCATGCAGCTTAGCACCGCGCCATTTATGCCAATGTTTGCCGCGCAGGCGCGGGTTGAATTCCTGCGCATGGCTCGCATTCCGGCTTTTAGCCTTACAACGATCCTGCTTCCGATCATGTTCTATGCATTTTTCGGATTGCCGCAATCGCAACATGCTTTTATGAACACAACGGCCGGGTTGTACATGCTCGCCTCTTACAGCGCGTATGCGGTGCTAACCATCGTCCTCTTTTCATTCGGCGCGAGTGTCTCTGCCGAACGGGGAACCGGGGCCACGCGACTCATGCGAGCCTCCCCTTTGCAGCCGATGGCCTACTTTTGCGGCAAGATCATTGCGGCGATGGGTTTTGCAGCGATCGCGATGACGATCCTGGTGCTCTTCGCGGCGCTCACGGGCGGCGCCCATATGCCGTTCCAAATGTATGTGGCAATGTTGATTCGTCTCTTGCTCGGAAGCATTCCGTTCACCATTCTCGGATTTGCGGTCGGATACTTATCGTCGATCAATTCCGCGATCGGGATTCTAAATCTCATCAACCTGCCGCTGTCATTTGCTTCAGGACTCTTCGTGCCCATCAAAGAGATGCCGGACTTCGTTCAACGTGTCGGTCCATATTTGCCGACTTACCATTTCGGACAGCTTGCTTGGGGAGCCGTCGGCGCCGCGCAAGAACCATTGCTGACTTCCGCCACCTGGCTGGCTGCGTACGCCGTGCTGTTTCTCATCATCGCAATACGAGCCTACGGCCGCGACGAACGCAAAGAATTCGCTTAACGTTGCACACGAGCATCCCAAGCCTCCACCCGTGTCACCCTGAGCCACCACCCGTGTCATGCTGAGCCACCGCCCGTGTCATGCTGAGCCACCGCCCGTGTCATGCTGAGCCACCGCCCGTGTCAT
>JALYIF010000464.1 GCA_030775925.1 Vulcanimicrobiota bacterium
GCTTCGCGCCCGATATTGAATGCCGAATGAACGCTGCCGATGACGATGTCGAGTTCGCTCAACAACTCGTCATCGTAATCCATCGAACCGTCCGGCAAAATATCCACTTCGCTGCTGCACAACGTCCGAATGGAAAATTTTTCACCGAGTTCGTGCACGTATTTGCGCTGCTCGCGAATTTTCTCCGCATCGAGACCATAACGCACGCCGCGTCCCCATGAATGGTCCGAGATTGAGTGGTATTCGTACCCAAGGCTGGCGCAGTGTGTGATCATTTCCTCAAGGCTATTGCGTCCATCGCTCCACGTTGAGTGCATGTGGAAGTCTCCGCGTACGTCTTGCCGCTCTACTAAGACGGGAATCGCCTGATTGCGCGCGTCTTCGATTTCTCCAATACCGGATCGCAGTTCGGGCGGAATAAACTGCATCCCAAGGGCAGCATAGACTTCTTCTTCGGTACGGCACGCAATGGATCGCCCGGTTTCTAATTCTAGAATTCCATTTTCGCTAACGCGTAAACCCTTTCGAACCGCGTACTCGCGCAGCTGAATATTGTGCTCGCGGCTGCCGGTAAAATGTTGCAGTAAGTTTCCGTAGACGTGGTCCGGCAGCACGCGTAAATCAATTTGCAAACCGCCATCCAGCCAGATACTGGCTTTTGTGGGGCCTTCGGCCAGCACGGCTTGCGCGCGCGGCCATTTGACGAAATGGTCGATTACCGCCGCAGCGTGGTCGGATGTGCACACGATATCAACATCGCCTACCGTAACTTCAGCACGACGCAAACTGCCGGCGTATAGAATCCGATGCACCGCGGGACCGCCACGCAAATACTCAAGTGCCTCGCCGGCAACTCGCAGCGCTTTCCCCAGGGGCGTACGATTCTGGCGCCCCTTGTAGGCCAGCAGGCCACGTTTAATATTTTCGATTGACTTTTTTCCCATGCGCGGGACGCTCAAGAGGGTTCCGGCTTCGATGGCATGCTCCAAGTCGGCGAGTGAGGCAATACCAAATTGCTCGAACAACATTCCAGCGGTTTTTATGCCGATTCCGGAGACGCCGAGGACTTCGAAGATGCTGGCTGGGAAGCGCTGATGCAGGTCGCGCAGCAACTGGCAATCGCCGTACTCGCAGAGTTCGGCAATCGTTACGGCAATCGATTTTCCAATTCCGGGAAGTTTCACGAGCTCACCCGAGGCCACCAGATCGGCCACAGGCCCCGCATTCTCAAGTGCCGATGCGGCTCGTTCGTACGCCATAAATTTAAAGAACGGCTCACCGGCCAATTCCATCAGGGTCCGAATCTGGTTGAGTCTCTTGGCAATCTCATCGTTGCCCAGCACGCGTTTGCCTCCGCTTCGGCGTAGAAAATGGTTCCTTACAGGAATGTAGGCGAAGGATCAAAAGTTTGGTTCCTACATGCGCGAACGCCTACAGCCGGAAATTTTTCATTTACCCGTTGATAAAATGCGCGACGGGTACTACTCCGACACCTATTTTAATCGCGCTCGACAAATCCTCGACCTTGATAACCATCATCCCGTCGTGCGAATGCAGGTCTTTCAGCGAAATTCTGCGGTCCTCTGCGGGATCGATGAAGCACTTGCCATCCTTCGCCTGTGCTCCGGGCACCGGCAGGCCGACGGAAGTTGGGTTCCTGGCTGGACCGGGTTACGGGTGGCCGCGCTCTTTGACGGCGATCATGTAGACCCGTACGAGACCGTCATGACCATCGAAGGCGACTACGCAACCTTCGCCCATTTGGAGACATGCTATCTCGGCGTGCTCACCCGTCGAACGCGCATTGCCAGCAACGCGCGTGACATTATCGGCGCCGCCGATGGCAAACAAGTGCTCTTCTTTCCCGCGCGCTTCGATCATCACTTGGTGCAGACCGGTGATGGATATGCGGCCTTTATCTCCGGCGCGCTCGGTGTCTCGACCGATGCCAATGCCGAGTGGTGGGGCGCAGCCGGTATGGGAACCGTACCTCATGCCTTGATCGCCGCCTATGACGGCGACACCGTGCTCGCCACAAAAAAGTTCGCCGAATATATGGATCCGTCCGTGAACGTGATCTCACTGGTTGATTTCGACAACGATTGCGTGACCACGGCCCTGAATGTCGCGCGCGCACTCGGGGATCGTTTGTGGGGCGTGCGACTCGATACATCGGGCACTATTGTCGATCAATCCATCGTCCCTCAGATGGGTACGTTTAAGCCGACCGGCGTGATTCCACAACTCGTTTGGAACGTGCGCAAGGCGCTGGACGCGAATGGATACCACCGCGTCCGCATCGTGGTAAGCGGCGGGTTCGACGCGCAAAAAATTCGTATGTTCGAGCGCGAGCGCGTTCCGGTGGACGCATACGCGGTTGGCAGTGCTTTCTTTGACCGCGCCGGCGCGTTTGACTTTACCGCCGACATCGTAGCCACATACGATCGCAGCACTTGGAGACAGGGCCATAAGTTTGGGCGTCCCGAACGGCCAAACCCGCGCTTGCAGAGCGTTGTGTAACGGATGCCCGCACTCGATATGCGCGAGGCGGAATTCAAGCGCACGCACATTGCATTCTTGCAACCGACTTCGGTAACGGTCGAGTCCGGAGCAACCGTTGACCTTGTCTGCGAAAATGCAGTCGCCGCGGGAATCGCCGCGCGCCTGGCAGCGGGAATTATAAAGTGTAGCGCAGGCCAAGTCTTTGTGGCAGACTTCGATCCGAAAATTCAACCCGTGCAAGTCAAGCGGCTGGTTGGTTTTCTCCCCAGCGCACGGCCGAACAATCCGTTTTGCCCCGACGACTACTTCGCGTACCGCGCAGCGCTCTGGGGGCTAGACCGCTCGGAAGCGATCGCAAAAGGGCGCAATCTCCTGAAAACCCTCGATGATCTGCGCGTCGATGAAGCGGCGTTACTCGCCGGCGTGTTCTTGCACGATCCGGTATTACTTATTTTGGAGCGGCCGGGCGCGGGATTGCGCGAGGGAACGCAAGCACTCATCGACCTAGGTGCGCAGCACGCTCCGCGGGCCGCGCTTTTTGTCACCACCTTTGGTGGACCGTCTTGATCGCGCGACGGGCAACGCTTGCGATCGTAAAGTCGCGCTTTCGAACCCTTTGGCCAATCATGTTCGGTTTGTTTCTGTTGAGCGGCGCATTTGGATGGTTCCAGCAGAACTCACTGTCCCAATTCGCGCACCAAAATAACGTGCTCTTAAATGAACCCGAAGCCTGGCTTTTTGGACCGCTCATTTTTACGACCGCTATTGCGATTGCAATTGCATATGCGAACACGCGCAATTCAGCGCGGGACATCTTTGCTTTCTGTGAAGAATCTGCGCCGCTCTTTGGACGGCATCGCGCTCGGGCTAGTGCGCTCGCACCGATTTTCATTGTTGCGATTTGCTGTTTAGCGGAATACATTGGTGCCAGACTCAATCCGAATTACGTCACACCGCCTACCTTTTTCGTCTTCGATGCCATTGGCGCCATTACCGCGATGATGATTGCCCTGTCCATTCCCCTGCGATCTGGCTGGAACAAAGTTCTGTACGCCCTGCTCGCATTGTCAGCATCGCTGTTATGCGGGTTCATCGTGACCACGGCCGTGACGTATACCAACGACGCGATTTTAGTGCTCATGGGTGATAACTATTTCGGCGCCTTCAACGATCTCTGGGGTGGCCTAGCCGAGTTGGGCTTCGCGATCCTCTTGGGCTTTGTTGCCTTGCGCCAGTACGGTGAGGCACTCGCGCGTTTCGATGCGCTCCCCGACGACAACCGGAGCAAATAAAAAAAGACCGCAGCCGCGATCTTTTCTTACCTCTGTTAGAAGAGACTAGACGACGGCCGCGGGCGTTGCCGTGGCGAGTTTTTCTAAGATTGCGCGGTTGAATTGCGGGATATCGTCCGGATTGCGCGAGCTTACCCAGTTGCTATCTTGAACAACGGGTTGATCCCGGTAGAGACCGCCTGCGTTGCGGATATCGTCCGCGATTGAGGCAAACCCGGTGAGTTGGCGACCACGCACGAGTTGTGCAGAGATTAAAACCTGTGGTCCGTGACAGATCACGAACATCGGCTTCTTCACGGCGTCGAACTCGCGCACGAACCGCTGCACTTCCTTATTCATGCGGATATGATCGGGGGAAACCCCGCCTGGAATCAACAGCGCATCGAAGTCCTCGGCCGTGCAATCGGCAACGAGCTCTTCGGCCTTCACGCTGGTGCCTTCGTCAAGGCCCTTCTTGCCACGAATCTTCTGGCGTGACTTCTCATCGATTCCGACGATAGTCACAATGGCCCCCGCTTCTTCGAGCGCGCGCCGCGGTTCAAGTAACTCTGATTCTTCAAATCCGTCGCCGACAAGCGCGGCGATCCGTTTTCCTTCGACTGATTGCATGATCCCTAAATTCTCTACGAGCCTAAAGTGTCCCACCCGTCGACTGGACGGCTGCTCGCAGTAGGTAGGCCAGCTCAATTTCGAGCTTCCCCAACTGGTCCAGAATGGGATCATCCATCAACGCCTTGAGGGTCGGATTGCGCTTGGTCATGTCGGCTTCCGGAACTGCATGGCGCGGGTTGATCTCGCGCATGTAAATCCGGGCGTCGTAGCGGAGTTGTCCTTCCGGGAGAAAGTAGAGCGGGTCAAGCCCAAAGGCGTAAACTTCCAGCGATAGCACACCGGTCTTCTGTAGAAACTCGATGGCCTTGGTGCGAGTCGCAAGGGCGAGACGTGCAAGCACGCTGACGGCAACGCGCTCGTCCCCGCGAAACACCGCCTCTACCATGTGCGCGCTCAGATCGCTCGCCTGAGCAAGCGCGCTTGCATCCAGCGCAGCTTCTTCACTCAGTTTGCGTAGCGCGGAACCAAATGCTGCGCCGCCGGCCGTCCCCAGCGTGCCGTCCCAAACCGCGATCGTCCCATCATTCATCTTCAGGCTCCGTTCGTACCAGAATCGTGGATCCATCCACGCGCACGGCAAAGCGCGTAACGACGGCAAATTGACCCAGCGTCATGCGGCCGTTTCGAACATCGAAACACCATGCATGCCACGGACACGTAACCATCGACCCTTCAAGAAATCCGTCAGCCAGCGGGCCGCCTTGGTGCGGG
>JALYIF010000465.1 GCA_030775925.1 Vulcanimicrobiota bacterium
CCGCAATGGCATGCTCGCTTGGCGCAAACGTGCGGAGACGACGCGAGCGATCGGTGTCGTCATCTCCGATCGTAAGGCCATCGACGTACCGAGGGGATCGCTAAACCGGAACGTCTGCTGGGTCAACTGCTCGCCTAAGCCTTTTTGGAGCACTTCGATGCGCTCGAACGTTGGCGTCAAGACTTCCGCATACGACCATGACGTAAACACAGCACGAATCATGCCTTCGATTTCTTGTTTGAAAGCAAATTCTTGCGGGAGCCAATCGCGCACACCGGCGGGTAATCTCACGGCGTCCCTTCCTTGACATGCTCGCGCCCGAAGATGCGTTCGAGCTGCGATTTGACGTGATGGCTTGAGGAAACGTCGCGAGCCATCCGTTGGGCGGCCGTTCCGACATGCAGAACGATCGGCACCGTACCGGGCCACTCCTCAATGAGGTGCGCCAAGCGATCGATTTGATCTCGCGTTTCAACCGTGACATGCCACCCGGCCGGCTCCCGGTTTTGCGGCGGCCGCACAAACGGCGTCACCTGATTCACTGTTAGTGAGGGCTCCAGCGGCGCTTCTTCACCAGGACTTCCACCAAACCGTTCACGCAAACGCAGACGACCCTTAACGACCACAATTTGATCTTGGACGAACGCGGCTTGCACCTCGGCGTAAATTTTTGCAAAAGCGACGACTTCGATACTGCCCGTCATATCTTCAATCGTCGCAATAAGGATTTGCTGTTGGGATTTGGTTAACGTCCGGCGCACGCTTGTCACCATGCCGGCCACGGTAACAAATGCCTCGTCAGCCTGCCCGCGCAAATCCTTGACTGCGATGGCTCCCGAACGTGCCAGCGCCTCGGCGACATCGGCCAGCGGATGTCCGGAAATAAAAACGCCTAAGGTTTCTTTTTCCCAACTCAGCATTTCCAGGTTGGTGGGCGGGGGGATTGGTTTGAGCTTGGGGACCAGACCCGTGAAGTCGTGCGTCTCCTCGCCAAAAAGCGACGCCTGCCCAAAAAGTGCATCGCGCGAAGCCTGCGCGCCGAGTTCTAGCGCAACGTCAATTGCATCCAGGAGCGCTGCGCGATTACCGGGCAACATATCGAGTGCCCCACACTTAATGAGCGCTTCCAAGACACGGCGATTCACGACCTTCGTATCCACGCGCTTAGGAATATCGAAGATATCCTTAAATGGGCCGTCTTGATCGCGAGCCTCCAACAACACCTTAACGGCGCCTTCTCCAACCCCCTTAACTGCCGCAAGACCGAACCGGATTTGGCCTTCGACGACGGCAAAATCCACGAGCGATTCATTAATATCCGGCGGTAAGACCGGGATTCCCATCTTGCGCGCTTCGTCCAGGTACTCGACGAGCTTGTCCGTGTTGCTGCGCATTGAGGTTAACAATGCGGCGAAATACGGAAGCGGATGGTTCGCCTTTAGGAACGCTGTCTGATACGAAATCCAACCATAGGCAGCCGCGTGCGACTTATTAAACCCGTAGCCCGCGAACGGTTCAACGAATGCGAAAATATCGGCCGCGAGTTTTTCGTTCATGCCATGTAAGGCGACCGCGCCACGAATGAACTTCTCACGATGGACCGGAATTTCGTCCTTGAGCTTCTTCCCCATGACCTTGCGAAGCTCGTCTGCCTGACCCATCGTGAACCCGGCCACATCACGCGCAATCTGCATCACTTGCTCTTGATACACGGCGATGCCGTAGGTCTCAGCCAAGATTGGTTCGAGCGATGGGTGTAAGTACTGCGACTGCGTGCGCCCGAATTTATTGCTAATGAACCGTGGAATCCACTCCATCGGTCCCGGGCGATAGAGGGCAACGAGCGCGATGACATCACCTAAGCTGCTGGGCTTGAGATCTTGCACGACGCGCTTCATGCCTTCAGACTCCAACTGGAAGACGCCCATTGTCTCGCCGCGTCCGAGCATCTCGAGCGTCCGCTTATCATCATCGGGCATTTTCGCCAGGTCAAATTCCTGATCGGTTGTTCGCCGGATTTCATCGACGGCGTTTTTCATAACGGTGAGATTGCGCAAACCCAAGAAGTCCATCTTGAGCAAGCCGATTTTTTCAATCCAACCCATGGAATATTGCGTGTTGATTTCGCCTTCGCCAAGCTTAATGAGCGGGGCGTAATCGACCAGCGGTCCGGCAGAAATAACGACGCCTGCGGCGTGCGTTGATGCGTGACGGGCGAGACCCTCAATAGCCTTTGCAGTATCGAGTAGTTTGCGAATATCGGGCGACATCGCGTAGAGGGTCTTTAGGTCGGTAATTTGTTCTAGGGCGGCACCAATGGAGAGGCCTGCCGGCCCAGACGGAATCAACTTTGCAACCCGGTCGACGTCCGGCAATGGAACACCCAAGGCACGGCCGGCGTCGCGCACGGCAGCACGCGCGGCCATGGTTCCGAATGTGACGATTTGGGCGACCCGTTCGCTTCCATATTTTTCGGTTACATAGTGAATGACTTCATCGCGTCGTTCGACGCAAAAATCGGTATCGATATCGGGCATCGAGATGCGATCGGGATTTAAGAAGCGCTCGAAGATAAGATTGAATTTCAGCGGATCCAGGTCCGTGATTTTCAAGACGTAGCTGACGACCGAGCCAACAGCCGATCCACGACCCGGCCCGACCGGAATATCACGGTCGCGCGCAAATTTGATAAAGTCCCAAACGATCAAGAAATAGGACGCAAAGCCCATCTTATTGATGATGCCGAGCTCGTATTCAAAACGTTCGCGCAACACCGCATCGCTGCCGGCGCGCTCCGCACCGTAGCGCTCGATCAATCCCGTCTCGCAGACCTCGCGCAGGTATTCTTCGGCTGTAATGGCCGCGGGCCGCTCGGGAACCGGATAGGCAGGGAGGTGAAAAATCTTTTCCGGCAGGCGCATGTCGATGCGATTGGCAATCGCGACCGTATTGTCGCAAGCTTCCGGAAGATCGGCGAAGAGCTCGCGCATTTCTTCGTTGGAC
>JALYIF010000466.1 GCA_030775925.1 Vulcanimicrobiota bacterium
GACATTTACTTTGCTGGGTAAGGGCACCGACCCAAAAGGCAACGCCTACTCGCAATATACGGCCGCCTGCAAGAATGGCTCGGCCATCGTGACCATCGCCCTCGACGCCAAGGGCAAGGTCGCCGGCATCTTTTTCAAGCCCGCCTAGTCCCACATATCTTTGCATCCACGGGCGCCGATGTGGCATCATGATATGTAGATGACCATTGACGAGCTTATCGCGAAGGTGCAAACCTACGACCCGTCACTCGACGGGTCGTGGCTTAAGCGCGTCTATGAAACGGCTGACCGGGCTCACGAAGGGCAGCATCGGGCCTCCGGGGAGTCTTACATCGAGCACCCGGTTGCCGTCGCGGGCATTTTGGCGGAGTTGGAAATGGACCGGGCGACCATCGCCGCGGCCATTTTGCACGATGTGGTTGAAGACACCTCGATCACAAGCGAAGAAGTCGCGACCCTTTTTGGGGATGAGATTGCCACCTTGGTCGAAGGGGTCACCAAGCTCACACGCATTCCCTACCAATCCAAAGAAGAAGCGCAGGTCGAGAACTTACGCAAAATGTTCATGGCGATGGCTAAGGACATCCGCGTCATCATTATTAAGCTCGCCGATCGCCTGCACAACATGCGCACGCTCGGCAGTCTCGCCGGAGCGAAGCAACAGGCTATCGCGCGCGAGACGCTCGACATTTATACGCCCATCGCGCATCGTCTGGGAATCTGGAAGATCAAATGGGAGATGGAAGATCTCTGCTTGCGCTATCTCGATCCGGACGGATACCGCGAGATCGTCGAGCGCGTTGCAAAGACGCGCCAAGCGCGTGAGGATTCCGTCGACACGGTTATTGCGGCACTGCGCAAAGAGTGTGCCGAGATTCACATTAACGCCGAAATTCAGGGCCGTCCGAAACACTTCTACTCAATTTATAATAAGCTGAAACGCGGACGCGAATTTTCGACCATCTACGATTTGACGGCCATTCGCGTCATCGTGGACTCCGTCAAAGATTGCTATGGTGCGCTCGGCATCGTGCATTCGCTGTGGACTCCGCTGCCCGGCCGCTTCAAAGACTACATTGCGATGCCCAAACCCAACATGTATCAATCGCTGCACACAACGGTCGTAGGCCCGCAAGGCGAACCGCTTGAAGTGCAGATTCGTACGTGGGAGATGCACCGGACCGGAGAGTACGGCATCGCCGCGCATTGGCGCTACAAAGAAGGCGGCAAGGCCGACCAGTTTGAGAATAAACTCTCCTGGCTGCGCGCACTCCTAGAATGGCAGAAGGACATGCGCGATTCGCGCGTGTTCATGGAAAATCTCAAAATCGATTTGTTCGACACACAAGTGTTTGTGTTCTCGCCACGCGGGGATGTTTTCAGCATGCCCTCATCGGGCACGCCGTTGGACTTTGCGTATGCCGTGCATACCGACGTTGGTAATCATTGCGTCGGAGCCAAGGTCAACGGCCGCATCGCGCCCCTCGATGCGACCTTGCAAAATGGCGACATCTGCGAAATCTTGGTCAACAAGACCTCAGGCCGCCCGTCGCTGGGCTGGCTTTCCATTGCAAAAACCTCCAGCGCAAAGCATAAGATCAAGCAGTGGTTTCGCAAAGAGCGCAAGGAAGAAAACGTGCTTGCCGGTCAAGAGGCCGTCGAACATGAGTTGGCGCGCCAACACATGCGCCCGGACACCGCGCGCGGCGAATTGATCGATACAATCGCCCGCCGGATGAATTACGCGAGCACGACCGACCTTTTTGCTGCGATCGGCTTTGGGGATGCATCGGCGCAAAACGTCGCAAACCGTCTGCGCGACGAACTAAAGATCAACAATGTTGTCGAAATTTCCAAGCTTGGCAGGCCGCAGTCGGTTTCAAAACGCGTCACCCGCAAGACCAGCGGTATTCGCATAGCTGGAGTCGACGACGTCCTCGTCCGCCTCTCAAAGTGTTGCAGCCCGGTCCCTGGCGATCCAATCATGGGCTATGTCACCATCGGGAAGGGCGTCTCCGTGCATCGCGCTGACTGTCCAAATGTCGCCTACATGAACGCGACGCCGGAACGCGTGCTTGAAGCAACGTGGATTGGGACGGCCGATTATACCCATGCGGTCGATGTCGAAGTCGAGGCGGCGGACCGGCCGGCTTTGCTTCAAGATATTATGTCGGTGTTTGCCGAGGCCAAAACCACGGTTTCATCGGTTACGGCGCGAGTCAAGCGCGACCGGCTCGCTGTGGTTAGTCTCACCGTCCAAATCAGCGATCTCGATCATCTGCATCGGGTGTTGCGAAAGCTTGAAGGCCTCAAAGAAATTCGCAAGGTGTACCGCGTGACCAAACGCGAGTCAAAGGCGTCCAGTTAGTATAACGCTCTTAGCGATGCTGTTTGGCGTCGCAATCGTTTCGGGAGCGATCAATAGCGTAGCGGGCGGTGGCAGCTTCTTAACGTTTCCAACTCTGATTTTCACGGGCGTCGCGCCGATTAGTGCCAACGCCACCAATAACTTCGCGATGTGGATCGGCACGGTCGCCAGCGTACGCGGCTATCGAGAAGAGGTTCGCGAACAATCGCATCTGCTCCGCACGGCCGTGGCGGTGAGTCTTGTCGGATCGATTATCGGTGCGCTTCTTTTGTTGCATACGCCGGCGCGCCTATTCGAACGCCTCATCCCGTATCTCTTACTCTTTGCCACTCTGGTATTTGCTTTCTCGCCGCTTTTTACCAAGCCGCATCTTGGTGCGGCAAGACACCATACGCCGATTCAATTGCTCGCACAATTTCTGACCGCCGTCTACGGTGGATATTTCGGGGCGGGCATCGGCTTTTTGATGTTAGCGATCTTAGCGTTTTCGGGCTTACCGAATTTGAATTCAATGAATGCGGTGAAGCACGTGCTTGCGGCAGCAATTAATGGCGTGGCGCTCATTCCGTTCATTGCGGCCGGCATCATCCAGTGGCCGCAAGCGCTTGTGATGGCGTTCGGTGCCATTTTGGGAGGCTACTTCGGCTCTCGCATCGGGCGCCGCATTCCGTCGTCTGTCGTGCGAACGATGGTGATTGCGATCGGCGCCGCCATGACGCTCTATTTTTTCTTGCCGCATTCGCATAGAGGGGGAACGTAATTTTAGATAACCTCATGCGGTCCATCGGCTCGTTGCAGCCCGTAGTCATTTCGATGATAGGCTTGCACGGGCGACAGTTCGGGAAATCGTGAAGCGGCGAGCACGTCGTTACGAATGAAGAACGCGTTGACGCCTTTTTCGTCGGTGCCCACGAGCGCGTAGCCCAGACGCGTACCAAGGGCTTGAAGCGAGCTTAAGCTCGCGCCCATGTATCCGTCCTCATTCCACCGGTGCGCCGGATTGTAGGAGATGACCCACCGCTCGGGAGGCGGCCGCGTGGCGTTATACTCGATGACCACAACGCGTGGATGATACTCTGCCAAAGCCTCCCAGATCCAATAGTCGTTGCCGTCAATATCGATTGAGAGCAGATCTAGGTCTTTTGGTACGGTTGCCTGTTCAAACAGTTGGACGATATTTTCGCGCGTGATGAACGCGTGGAGCCGTTTCACTTGTGGATAAGGAGCATAGGTGCGATCGAGTTGCGCATGCTTTTGCGGGCTGCCCTCGATCATCACGCCTTTCCATCCGGCTCGTCGCGCCAGCAAGGCGGTGTTGCATTCCGTGCCGTCTTCCACGCCAAATTCCACAAAGAACTTGTTGGTGACCCCAGCACGGGCAAATATTTCGCGCAAGATGCCGTCCTCGCCATTCTGCGAAAAGATGCGGCGCTCGTAGGCGTTAATACACCTGGGGCTTACGATCCGCTGCCAAGCGTGGCGTATCTCGCGAAGGAGCATCTTTACAACCATTGGCGGCAAATTTCATGACGGCGCCGCCTTCTCATGCCGTTTCTCATCAGATGCGCTTCAATTTGAAAGCGATGCTCAGGAGATCGGTATGCCTTCTCGCCTTGGCATGTGAGAAAATGGCTCTTCAATGATCCTCTCGTCGCGGAAACGCGGCTCGATATGGTCTGCAACCCAAAGATAGAGCGTGGGGATTACGACCAGCGATAACAGCGTCGAGCAGATCAACCCGCCGATAACGACCGTGCCGAGGGGAGCCTGCGAGGCACCGCCGGCCTCAAACCCAATCGCGAGCGGCGTCATGCCCCCGATCGTCGCCAGTGTGGTCATGAGAATAGGACGTAAACGGATTGGCGCTGCTTCAAGAAGCGCTTCGCGTGCTGACCGGCCATGTGCTCGCAGTTGATTTGTGAATTCGACGACTAAGATTGCGTTCTTAACCACGATTCCCACCAGCATGAGTACGCCGATGAACGCCGTGAGACCAAACGAGCGATGCGTCAGGACGAGCGAGAGTACCACGCCGGCGAGTGAAAGCGGCACGGCAACCATGATTACGAGTGGATGGAGCAGCGATTCAAACTGCGCTGCAAGCAACATATACACCAGCA
>JALYIF010000467.1 GCA_030775925.1 Vulcanimicrobiota bacterium
TGCCCGCCGCGGGAACCCCCGGAGCGCTGAGCGCTCTGGCCTTCGGCCGCAAGATTGTGCTGTGCCCGCCGCGGGAACCCCCCGGAGCGCTGAGCGCTCTGGCCTTCGGCCGCAAGATCATGACGTGCCCGCCGCGGGAACCGAGTACCGTGTCACCCTGAGCTTGTCGAAGGGTGGTAGAACGCATGCTGCGACGGCTCAGCATGACACCGTAGGCAAATTATGGGCCGCCGACCACCCTTCGACAAGCTCAGGGTGACACTGGTGGAGCTCAGGGTGACACTGGTGGAGCTCAGGGTGACACTGGTGGAGCTCAGGGTGACACGGTAAGAGTTCAGCCTGGCACCGTACTCGCGCCCTGATTGCTCGGTTAGTGTTTGAGGGCTTTTAGGGCCAGGGTGGCGAGCATGGCTCCGAATGTTGCGAATGTGCGACTCTCGGCTTCGCGAATAACCTCAGGCTTATACACTCCTTGCCCGCCGGCCGCGGGTTCAGTGAGCGGGATCAGTGGTGGAACGCGTTCGCAATAGCGCTCGAACGGCTCGCCGAATTCACTGCTCAAGAATTGTTCCTCGTGCGGAATAATCGTTGCATACACCGCGGCCATGGTTCCGAGCGAAGCTGCAATCAAAAGGGCCCGCGCCGCCGATGAATTCTTCCCGGTGAAAGCTAGCGCGAATCCGGCAGCGGTAATGAAGTTTCCAACATAAAGCGGATTGCGAACGTGCGCGTACGGGCCAGCCGTTACCAGCTGGGGAGCTTCAACATGATCGCCACGCGTGGTTATCCCCGAATAACCGACTGCCCAACAACGGATCGCCTCACCCAAAAAGGCAACCGGTAAACCGAGGCTGATGCTAAAGGCGCTCGGCTTGCCGAACACGGCGAGCACCGCGGCCGGCAGCGCTAACAGCGCTCCGCGATTTTTAAAAACGAGCGCCTGGACTTCTTGCGTTCTTGAATCAGTCACGTTTTCCAGTCAATTTCAAGCAGGTGCGGTAACCGTGCGCAATGCATCGGCGTAGATTTCTCGGAGAGATCGTTGAATGGAGATCTTCGGTGCCCAACCCAAAGCCCGCAGCTTCTGATTGTCGCCGAAAAATTGCGGTACGTCGATTGGGCGCATTTTCTCGGGATCTTCGCGAACTTCAACGGGTACATTCGCTTCAAGAATGAGCATCCGCAAAATGCTCTTCACTTTAATCGGTTGGCCGCTGCAAACGTTGTAGGCGTTGCCCCCTGACCCGTGTTCGGCCAGTGTAATATAGGCCTCAACGACATCCCGTACATCTAGGAAATCGCGCTCGGCCTCAAGGTTACCGACTTCAATAAGCGGTTGTTCGCCGCCTCGCACAATATGCGCAAGTTGCTGAGCAAACGATGACACCACAAAACGCGCATCCTGCCCGGGCCCGATGTGGTTGAACGCCCGCGCGATCACGACATCGAGTCCAAACGAATATTGCGCGGCCAGGCACACTTTTTCGGCGGCCGCTTTGCTTGCGGCATAGGGCTCGACCGGCACCAGGGGGGCTTCTTCACCGAGTGCACCGTGCAACGCGTTGCCACGTCCGTACACCTGGGCAGAGCTCACGTACATCACCTTGACGGGCGAGTTTCGCCCTCGCCGGTACCGGCCTAAAGCATGAAGGAGGCGCGCAGTTCCCATGACATTGGTCTCGTAGGTGTCCACGGGATCTTCATGAGCGGAAGGTACGAATGTCTGCGCGGCTAGATGAAAAACAACATCGGGTTGCGCTGACTCCACCGCCTGCATGATGCCCGCTTGATCGCGTAGTTCCAAGACCACGTCGCTGAGTTCATGTTGCCGGCCTGCGGAAACAACGTCATACCCGTGTTCGGCCAGACGCTCGCGTAAATATCGGCCGACGAAGCCGTTAGCTCCGGTAACTAGAGCTCGCACGACTAGACAGCCACGAGCGGCCCCAAACGCTTCAAATCGGCGTCGACCATCATGACCACGAGCTCTTCGAAAGACACCGCGGGTTTCCAGCCCAACTGTTCATGGGCTTTGGACGGATCGCCAATAAGCAGATCGACCTCAGCCGGGCGCATGAAACGCGGATCCATTACCACATAGTCCTCATAGTTGAGTCCAACGTGCTCGAACGCTAAGCGGACAAACTCGCGCACGGAGTGGGTGCGGCCGGTCGCAATGACAAAATCATCTGGTGCATCTTGATTGAGCATGAGCCACATTGCGCGAACATAATCTCCCGCAAATCCCCAATCGCGCCGGGCATCGAGATTGCCCAGGCGCAACTCCTTGCCTAACCCTAACTTGATGCGCGCCACCGCATCGGTGATTTTGCGGGTGACAAACTCTTTTCCGCGGCGCGGACTCTCGTGGTTAAATAATATTCCGCTTACGGCATACAGGTCGAATGATTCGCGGTAGTTGACCGTAATCCAATGACCGTACACTTTCGCAACGCCGTATGGACTGCGCGGATAAAAAGGCGTCGTCTCAAGTTGCGGCACTTCATGAACTTTGCCGAACATCTCCGAACTCGAGGCCTGGTAGAAGCGAATCTTCGAATTCACTCCGCGAATGGCCTCAAGCACACGCGTAACGCCGAGCGCTGTGAACTGTCCCGTTAACACCGGCTGCGCCCACGACGTAGGAACGAATGACTGGGCTGCAAGATTGTAGACTTCATCGGGTTCGACTTGGGCCAAAATTTTGGTCAAGGAACTTTGGTCAAGCAGATCGCCGGAGACAATTTCGATCCGGTCACCCAAATGCTCGATCCGCTCGTGCACATCCGTGCTGGAACGGCGCGTCATGCCGACGACACGGTACCCTTTCTCGAGCAGAAACTCTGCGAGATAAGAGCCGTCCTGGCCGGTAATTCCGGTGATTAAAGCAGTCTTCACAACAGGCTTTTAGTTTAGTATGAGGATGCTTTCGCCCTTGTCATCAAAGACGAAGCGCGTCTCGAACATCTCGTCCCCCTCGCCTCCCACGACTTTTGACTGAATGGTAAGCCGATGCATCAGCTTGTCGCCGTGCCGAACGATGCCCGAATAGAAATATTGTGTGAGTGGCGTGACTTTATCTTTGAGGGGCGCGAGGCGCCGGCGGTCGACCAGCATCTGTAAGAGACGCAATTGCAATTCGTGCGGCAATAACCGATTCGCGTCATCGGGCGTCATGCGAACGGTCGTTAGTTCTTCTTGGGCCTTGTTATCGTCAGCCACCGGCTTATCGGTTGTAAAGCGGATGATCGAATCCCAGTCGTCCGCGGAGATGCCGGTAAACCGCATTCCATAGCGCCAGACCGATTTACCTTGATGCGTGACGGTGTCTTGCCAT
>JALYIF010000468.1 GCA_030775925.1 Vulcanimicrobiota bacterium
CGGCTACTGTGTCACCCTGAGCTTGTCGAAGGGTGGTAAACCACGATCGCACTTTTGCACGGCGCGGGCCGCGGGCTCGGTTGGTGGCGGGGGACTTCGTGCCTTGGGCGTGTATAGGACGTTTCCCGGGAGCTCTTGGAGGGCTGAGAGGGCGCACTGTGCGCCGACCGGTTGACCCGCTGGATAATGCCGGCGAAGGGAAAGAGGCACTCTTCATGACGATGATGCACGCGGCGCCGAAAGCAAAAGGCAGTACGCAGAAAATTTACATCGATGGCCCGCGCGGCGTGCGCGTGCCGATGCGCGAAATCTCCTTAACAAACGGCGAAAAACATGTGGTCTACGATACGAGTGGACCATACACCGACGCCAATGTGACGACGGATGTGCGGCGCGGACTCGATCAATGGCGTGCGCCGTGGATTGCGCAGCGCAATGACTCGGAGGAACTTGCAACGTCCTCGTCCGTCTATCGCCTCGGGCGCGAAGCGATGCCGGAATTAGATTCGCTGCGCTTTGCGGGGATGCGCAAACCGCGCCGTGCTAAACCGGGCATGAACGTTTCTCAGATGCACTATGCGCGTCGTGGCGAGATTACCGCGGAGATGGAATTTATCGCCATTCGCGAGGGAGTCAAGGCTGAATTCGTGCGTGATGAAGTCGCACGCGGTCGCGCAATTATTCCAGCCAACATCAATCACCCCGAGAGCGAACCGATGATCATCGGCCGCAATTTTCTCGTGAAGATTAATGCCAACATCGGAAACTCCGCGGTCACTTCAACCATTGAAGAAGAAGTCGAAAAGATGACCTGGGCGACGCGTTGGGGCGCCGACAATGTTATGGATCTTTCGACCGGCAAAAATATTCACGAAACGCGTGAGTGGATTCTGCGTAACTCCGCCGTGCCGATTGGGACCGTTCCGATCTACCAGGCGCTTGAAAAAGTACATGGTAAGGCCGAAGAACTGACTTGGGAACTCTATCGCGACACGCTTATCGAGCAAGCGGAACAAGGTGTCGACTACTTTACCATCCACGCTGGGGTGTTGCTGCGCTACGTGCCGCTCACTGCATCGCGGGTAACGGGAATTGTCTCGCGTGGTGGCTCAATCTTAGCCAAGTGGTGCCTCGCGCACCATTCTGAAAACTTCCTATACACGCATTTCGAAGAGATCTGCGAGATCATGAAAGCGTACGACGTCAGTTTCTCACTCGGTGACGGGCTGCGCCCCGGATGTTTGGCCGATGCCAACGATGCCGCGCAGTTCGGCGAACTCGAGACGCTCGGCGAACTTACGAAGATTGCTTGGAAACACGACGTGCAGACCATGATCGAAGGCCCCGGCCACGTGCCGATGCACCTCATCAAAGAGAACATGGACAAGCAACTCGAAATTTGCCATGAAGCGCCCTTTTACACACTTGGTCCGCTGACCACGGATATTGCGCCCGGGTACGATCACATCACGAGCGCCATCGGCGCGGCGATGATCGGCTGGTACGGCACGGCGATGCTCTGCTATGTCACGCCGAAAGAGCATCTGGGGCTGCCCAATAAGAAGGACGTCAAGGACGGCGTGATTGCCTATAAAATTGCCGCGCACGCAGCGGATGTAGCAAAGGGCCATCCGCACGCGCGCCATTGGGACGACGTGCTTTCAAAGGCGCGGTTTGAATTCCGGTGGGAAGATCAGTTCAATCTTTCGCTCGATCCCGATACGGCAAAAGAATTCCACGACGAGACACTTCCAGCCGATGGTGCTAAGGTGGCGCACTTCTGCTCGATGTGCGGCCCGCATTTTTGCTCGATGCAAATTACGCAAGAAGTGCGCGAGTACGCCGAACGCGGCATGGCGGAAAAAGCGGCGGAGTTTGCCGCTGCGGGGCACGAGATCTACGTGCCCGCCGAACCGGAGCCCGCGGTCTAGCTCGACGAAGTTGAGGCAGAACGTGGGTCAGCAGTTGGCGCTAACCCACTGGTTCATTTCATCAATGTCGCGGTTGTAAGCCTTTGTTTCCGTCATTTGCCGCCACTGCCATGTATCAAACGGTACCTTTGGATCGTGCTTCGGATTGACTTTTTCACAGTCGAGGCGGTGGGATTCTTCGTGGTGATAGACCGTGTCGATCACGACTTGCGGGTAGCCAGCTTTCTTCAGCGCCGCCTCATCTGGATAGTTGATATGACAGTCACTAAAGTCGGTCGATGCTGAAACCGCTCCGGCGCTTCCGCCGCTGGAGCTGGCGTCGGCTGCGTCTTTCTTGGCCACCTCGTCTTCGAACTGGCCGCCCGTCCACTTGTTCTTTTTTGCTTTCGCCACAAGATCCGGGTCCGTGTATTCGTCCCGGAAGTGCTTCGAACGTTCGATTGCACGCCTCACCGCGTCGCACTCTTTCTTCTTGTCATCTGGAGCCGGCTTTCCAGATTGCCCGGAGGGTTGATGGCCGCCGTCTGCTGAGAAGCCGCTTTTCGAAGTGGGATCAAAAGGCGGATCGCCCGACGCGCACCCTCCATGCGCCTTACAGACGGTGACCGCCTTTAAATCTTGCGCGAACGCTACCACCGTGAATTTGTCGTACGCGCGCAACGAACTCGAACCCGTCTGAAGCGCCGCGGCAACATCTGCAGCGTTCCTCAATACGGTTTCGGACGCTAGGGGGATTGGGAACGCGCGGTCGCGCACGTATTCGAAGCCGACGGGCCGATGAAACATCAACGACGGCTTCGCACCTGAATACGAAACGTCGAGGCGCCCACTTACGCCATCTGTCATTGACGTAACGCGCCCTTGCCCGTCGTGCTGCACGGAGAACGTCTGCGGCATGTAGATCTGGATTGTCGTCGTCTGGTAGCCGTGAGTGAGATATCGGATGAAGTAGCCGGCTGGATCGTACGACCACCGCAGCCGTACACCCGTTCCCGCAATTCCATGTGGCGTCGCGACGCGCTCAATCTGTTGATAGGATGCGTTGCCGTGGGACAGCAGGTCGCGTACCTGATTCTGAGCGTTCAAGACCTGCTGCAGCGGAGCCGGCACCGAGCCACCAAGCTTCGAGAGTAAATTTGTGAAGACGGCCAGCGAACCGCCGTTAAGGCTCGAAATCTCCTGACCCGTCAGGAGTATGCGCGCGGCTCGGTCGGCGCCTTCGTTGCCGGCGGTGATCTGCGCTTTCGAGGTTATCGCCCACAATAGCAGTTGCACGTCGCGCTGCGAAATTTCGTTGTGCCCATTCCACCGATCAAGCACGGAGCGCACCGCGCCGGCGCGCGATCCCGACAGGGGCGCGACATTGTAGCCACCTTCATTCGAGGGGGCCGGCAAGCCGGCACTGAGGCAAAAACTCAGATCGAGCATCTCGTACGCGCCGGCGCCAAATTCAAATCCGGCCGATCCTTTGGGAAGATTCGCGAGACGGCGGTAGCTCGCCGGATTGAAACCGTCCAACTCGGGCACTTGTTGCAGCGCGCTACTGCTCGTCGCGTCTATGGCCGACACATCGCGCTGCACCGGCGGAATCGGAATCGAGTTCGGAATCGGGAGATTCGGAATCTGCGGAACCGGAATCTGCGGAATCGGAATGGAGATTTGTGCGAGCAACGACAGCGTTAAACTCAGTAGTACGCGCATAAATTATCGTTTTCCAGGTTTCTTATAAACCCCTGCGCGATTGATCTATTGATTGTTTTCCCGCGTATACAGAAAAATTTCTCACGGGAAAGGGTAATCCACGAAACGATGATTGTTTGCGCGGTCGCATTTGTCGCAGTCGGCGCCGCGCCCGCGCTGGCTCAAACCCAGAAGATGCGTGTTGTCGTCGACGGCCGGGCGATGATTGGGAATCGAAACCAGTTTCAACCTTACAACGGGCAACTTCGTTTGTACGGGCGATCGTTGATACGCCGGCCAGTCCTGCGACTTTCACAAACTCGTCCAATCTAAAATGAATTCGTCCTTCGCAAATCGCAGTCGCCACTGAGGCCGAGCGACTCGATGGTACATGGTGAGCAAAGCGCTTGGTTGCTTGAATAGATTGTTGAGATGCCGGGTACAACATGGTCTCTGGAACCGACACATTAAAAGGGGACTACGTTGGACGTACTGACGCTACTTAAAAAAGATCATACTTTAGTGAAGGGGCTGTTTAAAGAAGTTGAAGCCCTCGGCGATCGCGCCACCTCGAGTCGTAAATCCTTATTCCAAGAAATTGATCGCGAGCTGAGCTTGCACGCCGAAGTGGAAGAGAAAATCTTTTATCCGGCATTCAAGAAGCGCGCGAAGAAGAGCGATGAAAAAGACGAAGTTCTCGAGGCTTACGAGGAACATGCCCTCGTTAAAACCTTGATGGGCGAACTGGAAACACTCGACCCGAAAGACGAAACCTATAAGGCAAAGTTGCAAGTCCTCTCCGAATTGGTCTTGCATCATGCTAAGGAAGAAGAGTCCGAGATGTTCAAGATGGCACGCGAGATGTTCGATAAGGAAGAGCTTGAAGATCTTGGCGAGCAGGTCGCAGCCGCCAAGGAACGGGCGCTCGCGCCAGCCTAACCGCTGTTGAAAATCATTTGGAAAGAGCCCGGCAAACGCCGGGCCCTTTTTTCTGTGCCGGCATTAAACCGGTTGGTTGCTGGCCGTGAAAATGGGGTAATAGGAACGCAATATGGCAGATAATCCCGAAGATATGGTTGCTAGAGACCATGTGGCCGATGAGCGCCCGGTCGTGCATTTCCTGAAGAACTTGGGGCCCGGCCTCATCACAGGAGCCGCGGACGATGATCCGTCTGGCATCTCGACCTATTCGGTGGCCGGTGCCACCACCGGCTTGTCGATGCTCTGGGTGGCCCTGATCACGACGCCGATGATGGCCGTGATTCAGGGTATGTGTGCTCGCATCGGCATGGTCAGTGGCGTCGGCTTAGCGGCCGTGATGCGCAAGACGTTTCCACGCTGGCTCGCTATGTCGCTCGCACTGATTGTTGTGGTCGCCAACACGTTTAACGTGGGAGCAGATTTTGCCGGGATGTCGGCGTCGGCCCACATGGCCTTTGGGTTGCCGATATTGCTTTGGGTAATCGTGTTCGGCGTGGCGCTGCTCGCAGTTCAGATTTTTCTCTCTTATCGAATGCTGGCCAAAGTCTTTAAATGGCTGACGCTCGCGCTGTTCGCCTACGTCATCACCGCGTTTATCGTTCACCCCGACTGGCTCAATGTGTTGAAGCATCTTTTCGTGCCTGAGGTTCATCTGACAGGGCTGTGGATAACAACGTTGGTCGGCGTACTAGGCACTACGATCTCGCCGTATCTCTTCTTTTGGCAATCGTCACTCATGGTGGAAGAAGAGAAAGATATTGGGCGCACGACCATTGGCGCGCGTCGCGGAGCTACGGAACAAGAAATTAAAGATTGTCACGCCGACGTGAATACCGGGATGATCTTCTCTAATCTCGTGATGTTCTTTATCATCACGGCAACCGCCGTGACGCTAGGCGCGCATGGGAAGCACAACATCGCGACGGCGCAAGAAGCTGCGGAAGCGCTGCGTCCGCTGGCGGGCAATTTCACCTATTTATTGTTTACGCTCGGCATGGTAGGAACCGGGATGCTCGCGATACCCGTACTGGCCGGCTCATCGGCGTATGTCGCTGCTGAAATGCTATCTTTTAGGACGGGCCTGGGTGAGACGCCTAAACGCGCACCGCGTTTCTACGCGATTTTGGCAGCGGGTGTCATCATTGGTGTGTTGATGAATGTTATCGGGATCGATCCGATCAAGGCGCTCTTTTGGTCGGCGGTCCTAAACGGCGTTGCTGCCGTACCACTCGTGTATGCGATCGTGCATATCGCCAATAAAACCGAGATCATGGGGCGATGGAAAAGTTCAGTGCTTGCGAATATCTGGGGCTGGGCAACCTTTGTTTTGATGGGAGCGGCCGCCGTTCTGATGTTCGTGTTTTGGAACCACCAGTAGAGCCGGCGCGCGCCGTTCTGTTCGACCGGGACGGGACCTTAGTGGTCGATGTTCCGTACAACGGCGATCCGGGTCTGGTTGAAGTCATGCCGACGGTGCCAGAGGCACTGGCTATGTTGCGCGCCGCTGGGCTGCGACTCGGCGTTATCTCCAATCAAAGCGGCATTGCCCGCGGCATGATCGGCGTCGAGCAAGTGGAGGCCGTTAATCGACGCGTTGACGAACTGCTCGGTCCGTTCGATGTTTGGCTCTACTGTCCGCACGGTCCGCAGGATGGGTGCAACTGCCGCAAGCCGCTTCCTAAAATGGTCGTGGATGCGGCGCGCGCACTTGAAGTGGAGCCCAGTGCGTGCGTGGTCGTCGGGGACAAAGAGAGCGATGTGCAGGCCGCGCTGGCTGCCGGAGCACGGGCGCTGCGTTTTATCCCAGGTTCGGATATGAAAAAACTCCTAAGGAGTTTGATCAATCTCGAACCGGTGTGATGCTACTTGTTGGGAATCTCAACGGTGGGCACTTGCGGCACGACCGGCTGGGCACTTGCGGCCTCTTGTGTGACCCAATCTGAAGCGGGACCTTTGACAGCAGCTGCAAGTTCGCCGTTCACTGAGGGCAAATGCACAACGGCCGTAAAGTGATGCCACATCTTCATAACTTTGACCACGTAGCGTTGCGTTTCGCTAAACGGCGGAATGCCGTGGTAACGCTTCACGGCCATCGGGCCAGCGTTATAGGCTGCAAATGCTAGTTGATATTGATTGGATTTATTTTCATACTTTGAAATAAGCCCGCTTAAGTAGTGCGCGCATCCAGCCAGATTTTGGTCTGCGTTGTGCGGATTTACACCCAGAATACGAGCCGTGCCCGGCATCAGTTGTCCCAGACCTAAAGCGCCGACGCGCGAACGCGCTGCCGGGCGCCACCGGGATTCGACTGTGACGAGCGCAATCAGTAAATTCGCATCGATGTTCCAACGCGCGGCGTTCGAGATGACATGCTGGGCTAAGTCGCGGCTCTGCCACTGCTGCAATCGCGGATTAATCTTGCGCAGGACATGCGCATAGGTCGCCACGTCTGAATTCGTTGCGCTACTCGCCATCGCCGGAGCGGATGCGAAGAGTGAAAAAATAAAAAGAGCGGCGCCGATTAAAGCGAGCGGTTTTTGCATACTGTTTCATCGGTTCGAAACGCGGGAAACCCTAGCAGGACACCCCTTTTCTTATTGAAGCCTTATCGTTCGACGCTCAGGGTCGGGCTGTTTTCTGCCTACTTACGAAGGGGCGCCGCGTCGTGTTGATCCGAGGAGCGGCTAGAGACTGCAAGCGGGTCACCACCGGCGCTTCCACAACTTGATGTTGGTGATCGGCAAGGAAGGCTTCATATTCGCGCTGGGCCGACCGTTGATCTCTGCGCTGCATATGGGCCAGGATCGCGACTTCGCGGAATCGATGTTCGCTCGGATTGTTCGAGAGGGCGTGACTAACGTAGTGCATGCACTCCTCATGGGCGTTGCGATGCAGGGCGTCCTTAGCTAACCGTAGTGCGACTTCGGAGATCTCGCGAGCAATGAATTTCTCCGCGCCCGCAAACCAAGCAAATCGTGAAAGATACGACCGATCCGCCGAGCAAGCACGCGCGTGAAACGCGCAGAGAGCCGCCCGCTCGGCCTCGGTCAGGCTTGCGCGCTCCATCAGCAATCGTGCTTCCCAGAGATCGACGCAAATGTTTCCAGCGAGTTCGTATCCCTTGTTCGTGCTCGCGATCGCGCTGGGGCCGAGCCGGCTGCGCAGCCGGTGAACATATACCTTTAACGAAGAACTATTTGCTGCTGAGACCTCCGGCCACAGCAACGGGATCAACTTATAAGAGGGCCAGACCCGGGGTGCGAGTCCCAATGTCACGAGGAGTGCGACCTCGCGGGGCGGGAGATCGATGGCCTTTCCATCGATGCGAGCACTGGCCGAAGCGATGTTCACTTCAATCACCCCTTCAGTTAAGCAAGCCCGGGTTACAGCGAGGTTACAGTTTTCGTCCCGCGAACGCCAAGCGTCCATGAGCCGCTACAGCAATATGAGTCCGGGTAAGAAGCGCCGCCTCATCATCGGGACCGTGCTATTTTTCGTGGTCATGATCGGCATGATCGCCTGGGCGTACGTCGTCGCCGAGAACAAGATTCATTAACGCGTGAAGACGCTGACCTCACTCGGTTTTGTGGCGCTCGGGGGCGCGCTGGGCTCGACCCTGCGTTATCTGGTCGGATTGGGCTTGACCGACCGGATTGGCCACGGATTTCCGTGGGGGACCTTGGTGGTGAATCTCAGCGGATCGTTTTGCATCGGCATCGTTGCCGAGCTCGCTCTCACTCGCCCCTTTGGCCTGGCTCCACTGCTGCGCGTCTTCTTGATCGTGGGCGTGCTAGGCGGATACACGACATTTTCAGGTTTGGCCTACGAGAACATGACCATGATTGCCGACGGCGCTCTGGTGTTGGCTCTGGCATATTCAGCGGCGAGCGTTGTCGCCGGGACGGCCGCGGCATTCGCTGGAGCGCTTCTGGTTCGGCTAGCAGGGTAAGCAAGCAAGCAACAGGGGTGCGGTTAATTCCCGTGATAGAATAGGCGCGCCGGGGATGGGAGAAGCCTGGTAGTGTCTGCACGATCTCAGCAGGGCTACAGCGATTGGCTCGAGCGCCAGGGCACGGTTACCGTGCTCATCTACTCGGGTCTTATTATCGTGCTGCTCCCCGCGTTCCACTTTGTCTTGCGAGGGATGAGCGCGCTACCGGATTCGCTCGAGTTGCGGCTCTCAGGCGCGGCGTGCGCGCTCTGCGTTGCGCTCGCGATCGTCTTGGTGCCACCCCTACGCCGCTATCCCTCGCAACTGCAACTGTTCAATATCATCCCAACACTGATCATCGATCTAATTCTGGTTGTTAATAGCGGCAATAGCGAACTCTATGTCTGTGCGGGGCTGCTCGTGGTCCTGGGCATTCAACAGGCATTCTTCCGCATTCGCGATCTGATCTTGGCGCTCTGCATTGGCTTGGTCTTTCAACTCGGCTATAGCTGGCATCTCGGACTGTTGCACGATCCACTCAACACAACGGTCATCCTTATCTTTTTTAGCGCCTATCTGATTGCATTCTTTCCCGCCATGGTCACGATTCGGACGCGCGAACGGGCGCTAGGGCTTCGTTTCGAAGCCGAAGCTGCACGCGCTGAAGTCGCCACCCAACTCGTACGCCAAACCGTTATCACCCAGATTGTCGAATCAATCCGCTCGACGTTTGTGTTGCAAGATGTTCTCGATAACGTTGCGCTTGCGCTCGGCCCGCAGCTCGGCGGCGACCGGTTGTGTATCGCTCTTTGGGACGAAGGCGCCGAAGCCATGGTTGTGCGAAGCGAGTTTCGTCGCGATGTGCTTTTAACGCCCTCAATATTGCAGACGGAGTTAAAGAGCCGCAGGTGGTCCGCATACTATCGCCGTTTGCTAGCGGGGCAGACCCTGCATATTGCCGATGTCGGACAGTCGGAACTTACTCCAAGTCAACGCTCGTTCATGTCGATTGCCGGCACTCAGGAATTCATGATTGCACCGATCGTCGCGCGGAATCGGCGACGCCTGCTTGGTTTCATCGCTCTTGGCCGTACCAGTCAATCAAATCAGCTCACCGCAGAAGACCGCACGCTCTTGGAATCTACCGCATCCCACATCGCCATTGCGATCCAACAGAGCCGCGTCTACGAACAATTGCAAGAGGAGCTCGATTATCGCAAGCGGCAGGAAGCACGTCTGTCGGACCTTGCGAACCGCGATGCGCTAACCGGGATCTTTAACCGGCGTTATTTTATGGAAGAAGTGAAGAGTTGCGTTGCGAGTTGCAACACGAATAAGGCGCGTGGCGCGCTCTTTTTTCTGGATCTCGATCATTTTAAGATCGTCAACGACACCCTGGGACATGATGCTGGCGACCGCGTGTTGATGGCGATACCGAAAGTCATGGCAACCGCAC